>JAFZEQ010000033.1 GCA_017560605.1 Paludibacteraceae bacterium | reverse complement strand
TCTTTGAACTTAACACGCATGATGGTGTTACCTTTACCTGGCTTAACGTGCAGGAAGTCGATTACGAAATACAAACGGCCATCCATGCGGATGCAAACACCGTTCTTAACGTCTTGTGAATTGATCATAATTATAACTAGTTAAAATGTTTCAAAGTTTCAGGATTTCAAAGATGCACTACGTGCCAATTTTAAAATCGGGTGCAAAGGTACTAAAATCTTCTGATATCTGCAAGAAAATCGTAGATTTTTTGTTCGGTTAGTCGGTTAATGGCGGTGAAGCGGTGAGACGGTTAAACGATTTGGAAGCGTTGGAGTTCTAGTTCGAGGTTTGGCGTTAGGACGCCTTGTCCTATAGCTTGGCGGAGTTGGTCAATAGACCAGAATCGGCCATCCATGACCTCGCCATCGTTCCAATGAAATGGTCCGTCGTACACGGTCTTGTAGACATGTACCATCTCACTCTCGCGAGAGCTATCGTAGCGGTATGTCTCAAGATGAATAGGGGTAAAGTGGGTGATACCAATCTCCTCTTGCACCTCACGCATAAGTGCTTGTTGGATAGTTTCGCCATAGATAACATGGCCACCCACAGCAGTATCCCAGTAGCCCGGTAACAAGTCCTTGTGCATAGCACGGCGTTGCAGGTAGAGTTCGCCTTTGGACGAAAAGACATGTAGGTGTACCACTGGATGCAGGATATGCGAACCGTTGTGACAGTCTTGGCGCAAGGCCTTGGCTACCACATCACCATCTATCGTAACGACAGGAAAGTACTCGGTCATAGGGACTTACTTCTTGCTCTTGAACTTGCGTTTAGCAGTGCCTGTTGGCTCGCTTTTAGCAATAATCTCTTGACAAGTCTGAGCAGTCAATGTAGCAGCCTCTACTCCGCGTGGAAGTTTGTAGTTGCCTTGTGGAGTTTTGATATAGGCACCATAGCGACCATTAAGGACTTGGATCTCGCCAAACACATGGATAGGCTCCTCCTGTTGCTGCTTTTGTTCGAGCAATCCGATGGCTTGTTCGAGTGTCACACTATATGGATCGGTGTTCTTTGGAAGGCTAGTGAAAGCACCATTATAACGGATGTATGGTCCGTACTTACCTTCACCGATAATGACTTCGTGTCCCTGGTGTTCGCCTAGTGTCAAAGGCAAAGCATTTTTGAAGAGCAACAAGGCCTCGTCAAGTGTTATTGTAAAGAGGCTCATGCCTTTAGGCATAGAGACAAAACGAGGTTTCTCGGTATCGCTGTTACCTAGTTGTACACAAGGTCCGTTCTTGCTGATACGAGCTAAGACAGGTTCACCAGTAGCAGGATCGACACCCAGTTCGCGTGCAGCCATTTTGCCAGCAGGAACTTGCTGAATTAGCGGATGGAAAGTGTGGTAAAAATTGTCAACTGTCTGTACCCACTCTGCCTGACCTGCAGCCACAGAGTCGAAGTTCTCCTCCTCGCGAGCGGTGAAGTCATAGCTGAGTATAGCGGGGAACTGATCGACCAAGAAGTCGTTGGTGATGCGTCCTAAATCGGTAGGCAACAAGCGTCCTGATTCTGAACCGACATTCTCGGTCTTGGTTTTATCAACTATCTTGCCATTTTTAAGCGTCATGATATTGTATTCGCGAGCAACACCTTCGACATTGCCACGCTCGACATATCCGCGTGACTGGATGGTCTCGATAACCGCCGCATAGGTAGATGGACGACCGATGCCAAGATCCTTCATTTTTTCAACCAATGAACCTTCGTCGTATCGCATTGGAGCCTTGGTAAAGGACTCTTGTGCAGTAGCCGCAGAGAGGGTGCAAGTCCCCGTTGAGAGTTGAGAGTTAAGAGTTGAAAGTTGAGCAGATAAATCATCATCAGAACTTTGTGTATAGACGCGCATAAAGCCGTCAAAAGTAACAACAAAATAGTTAGCCACCCAAAGATAAGGCGAATTGCTCATAGCCACTTCTACACGAGTTGTATCTGTCAGAGCATCAGCCATTTGTGAGGCGATGGCGCGTTTGCGAATGAGGTCATACAGACGGCGTTCATCGCTATTAGCACCCGCAGAAGCCACATTCATATAGGTTGGGCGAATAGCCTCGTGTGCCTCCTGTGCACCCTTGGCAGTAGTCTTGTACTGACGGGCTTTGTGATAGCTCTCGCCGAACTCGTTGATGATTTCAGACTTGGCTGTATTGATGGCTAGCGAACTGAGGTTAACCGAGTCGGTACGCATATAGGTGATATGTCCTGCTTCGTAGAGCGATTGTGCCAGACGCATGGTCTTAGACACAGAGAAGTGCAACTTGCGTACAGCTTCTTGTTGAAGAGAAGAAGTGGTAAACGGTGGTGCAGGCGAGCGATGGCCAGGTTTGTGCGTTACAGAAGAAATGGTAAACGACTGGTTTTGGCATTGCTGTAAAAATGCTAGTGCCTCTTGTTTGGTTGCAAAACGGTGGTTGAGTTCGGTCTTGAACAAGACATCCTCACCCGTGGCACTTTTACCAACAAACTCGGCAGTCAAACGATATGCAGAAGTAGAGACGAACTTCTCTATTTCGCGTTCACGCTCTACCACCAAACGAACAACTACTGACTGTACACGACCCGCACTGAGACCCGTGGTGACCTTCTTCCACAGAACAGGAGATAGTTCGAAACCTACAATACGATCTATCACACGGCGAGCTTGCTGTGCGTTGACCAAATTATAGTCTATATCACGAGGATTTTGTATAGCCTCTTGTATTGCAGTTTTAGTAATCTCGTGGAAAACGATTCGATGAGTCTTTTCTGGTTGCAGATCAAGCACTTGTTGCAAGTGCCAAGCTATGGCTTCTCCCTCGCGGTCCTCATCGCTTGCTAGCCAAACCTTGTCGGCCTTTTGTGCTTCAAGTGTGAGTGTATGAACGAGGTGCTCTTTCTGCGAATCTATCACATAGTTAGGAGCATAGCCGTTTTGAAAATCGATACCCATGCTATTTTTTCCAATAGCTTCGATATCGCGAATATGTCCTTGAGAGGATAGTACACGAAAATCCTTTCCTAAAAATTTCTCTATGGTTTTCGCCTTTGCAGGAGACTCAACTATTACTAAATTTTTACTCATTGTATTTAAGTATTTGCATATTCAAGAATTCAAAAATTTAAAATTCAAGAATTTAAGGATTCAAAAAATTAAGTGTTTGAAAATTCAAAAAACACCTTAAGTTTGTGCAAAACGGCCGCAAAGGTACTACATTTTTTTGAACCTTGCAAATTTATTTTTCGTATTTTTTTAGTTACTTATAAAGTAACATTTTTTGACATTTACACCTTATTATATAGAAAGCCGTTTATTGAAGTATGTCATTTTTTTTATAGAATAGTTGTAGATATGCATTATTTTTTGTATCTTTGCAGCGTTAAACAAAAAACACACAACTATGTATCTTATTTTAACTATTATCCTCGTGCTATTTGGCATAGGCCTACTATTAGCAGAGATGTTTTTGCTGCCAGGTTTTGGAGTGGCAGGCATATTCGGTTTTCTCAGTTTGGCTGGGGGCGTATTTTTTGCATATACCAAACTAACCCTACTATGGGCATGGGCTGGGCATGTTACCTTGGCTGCCTGCATCATACTGGGCGCAATAGCTACATATATATTCTTCAAGAGTAAAGCTGTAGACAAGATGGCCCTTGACACCAAGATTGAAGGTGGAGTAGATATGCCTTCAGCAGGAAAACGTATGGAAGAAATGATTAAATAACAACCTTAAAATAATACAACTATGGTAGAACCTGGAACATTTGAACTAGTAATCATGGCCATTATTGCCATTGTAGTGATTACATTCTTTTATTATGTACCATTTATGCTATGGATAAATGCCGTAGTAAGTGGTGTACGCGTATCTCTTGTACAATTATTCTTGATGCGCATTCGTAAAGTACCCCCAACACGAATTGTAAACTGCCTTATCGAAGCACACAAAGCAGGACTAACCGATGTTAAACGCGACGCATTGGAAGCACACTTTTTAGCAGGTGGTCATATCGAGCGCGTGGTTCACGCATTGGTGAGTGCCAGCAAAGCCAATATGCAATTGAGTTTTCAAATGGCAACTGCCATTGACCTAGCAGGTCGTGATGTGTTTGAGGCAGTACAAATGTCTGTTAACCCTCGCGTGATTGATACTCCTCCTGTAACTGCTGTAGCAAAGGATGGTATTCAGCTTATCGCAAAGGCTCGTGTAACTGTACGTGCAAACATCAAGCAACTAGTCGGTGGTGCAGGCGAGGATACAATCTTGGCTCGTGTAGGCGAGGGTATCGTCAGCTCAATCGGTTCGTCTGACAGCCACAAGATGGTATTGGAGAACCCAGATAGCATCTCTAAACTCGTGCTTTCAAAGGGTCTTGACGCAGGTACTGCGTTTGAGATTCTCAGTATT
>JAFZEQ010000032.1 GCA_017560605.1 Paludibacteraceae bacterium | reverse complement strand
GGCTTGGATGATACCATGTTTGATTGGGTAGTATCTGCTCCAGAACTTGGAGGACTAAAACCTGCTCGTCAGCTATTAGAAAAAGTAGCAGCGAAAATGGGGATTTTGCCCAACCAATGTTTGGTAATAGGTGACAGAGAAGATACAGACGGTGAACTCGCCAAATCTGTTAATGCACCTTTTTACCTCGTAGAACAAGAGTAGTTACATATTGGAATTGTAGTATTGGCGGTCGCTAGTGACCTCTTGCCCTACAAAATCAGGAATGACAACGGATTGGTCTTCTGCAGATAGTTCGATTTCTGCGATGGTCAATCCTTCTTTATGCCCGTGAAACTCGTCTACTTCCCAATAGAGTCCTTCTTCAACTGCAGGAATCAACCATCTATTCTTGTCGATAATATTGCCATGACACAATGTCAGTAGTTGTTTGGCATCCTCCCAATTGATTTCCTTCTCCCATTCAAATCTAGCTAACATACCATCGGCGGGTTTGCCTTTGATGGTTAAGAATGCGGTGTTGAGACCATTGCTGTCGCTCTTTAGTCGTACACGTACGGTGCGTCCAGATTCGCGACAGATATATCCTTGAATAATAGTGTAGTGGCTGATAGCTAATTGTTTATAGCTATCATCCACTACCAAAAATTTTCTTTCTATCTCAAGATTATTCATCTTTTTATAGCTTGGTCTTACTTACCTTGTTTACTAGGTGAGCAATGCTATGATATTCGATGCCAGAATGTGTGGTTAAACCAATCTCACATGTGCGAGAGTTGCTAACACCCATCGTAGCACCAGCTTCTTGAATCTGTGGTTTGAGCTTGCGTAGTGCCCATTCGTTTAGTTCTGGTTCTGTGAATCCCTTGTCGCCAGCAAATGCGCAGCAGCCTATCTCTTGTGGTACGAGCACGTTCTTTGCGCATGCTTTGGCTACACGAACGATGGTATCTGCCAAGCCCATTTGACGTGTAGAACATGTTACGTGAACAGCCACACAAGCATCCAAAGGAGTAATCTCTACTTCGCTCAACACAAACTTATCAATAAATTCAGCAGGCTCGTACAAGTGCAAATGTTGCATAGTATGGCGCATACGATGCAAGCATGGACTTTGATCACACAAAACAGGCCATTTACCATACTCACTGGCTTTTAGCAATGCCAACTCTAATTCTGCTGCCTTACGGTCTGCTTCTTCTGGCATACCCTTGCTTTCCCATATAGTGCCACAACATAGGTTCTGCATATCTGCAGGGAAGATAACCTCAAAGCCAGCTTTGTTCAGCAATTCAGTCACGTCATTTACTAACGGTTTGCCAGGAGTGCTCAAACGTTGGTTCAAACATGAAGGGAAATATACTACACGCTTATCACGTAGACCTTTTAAACCATTTACGGCTCCGTATTCTTTAGCAGTTTCTATATCCTTCTTAGTGACTGGTTTAGGTAATGATGGCGTCCATAATGGTATGAGACCACCTGACATATTGTGCATAGCTTTACCCGTCATAGTGGTCAATTTGTCGCCTATCACGCTTTTAGCCACATGTGCTACACCTAAAATGCCCGTTAATGCAGATCCTATGCTAGCCAAGTTTTTACCAGCCCAACGACCAATAACTTTGCCAGTCTCGCTCATATCGTGCTCGCGAACGATGTGTATGTACTCGCCTACATTGATTTTTAGTGGACAAGATGTTGAACACAATCCGTCACCAGCACACAAGTCACGGCCAATCTTAGCAAACTGCTTCTTTAGTTGCTTCTCAAGGCTGGCATCGGCCTTGTTGCCTGCTTGAGCAGATGCGTGCAAACGTGCTAATTCGCGTTGCACAACAATGCGCTGACGGCTAGACAATGCGAAACCACAACTTACACAGTTAACTTCGCAGAAGCCACATTCAATACATCGGTCAATCATCTGATGTACCTCTGGCAATGGTTTGATGTGTTGCAAATATGATGCAGGATCCTCGTTGAAGATAACCCCTGGATTCATGATGTTATTAGGGTCAAAGAGTTGTTTAACCTCACACATCAATTCATATGCATCATCTCCCCACTCGCGACGTACAAATGGTGCCATATTGCGACCCGTACCGTGCTCAGCTTTCAAACTACCATCGTATTGATCTACCACTAGGTCAACTACCGCACGCATCATATGATCGTACTGCTCAATAGCTTGAGGACTATCAAAGCGTTGGTTCAAGATAAAGTGATAATTACCTTCCAATGCGTGTCCATAAATAACAGCTTCAGGGTAATTATGCTCTTTGAATAATTGCTGCAATGCTAGAGTTGCTTCTGCTAAATGTTTGACAGGGAAAGCAATGTCCTCAATCAAGCAGGTTGTTCCAATCTCGCGTGTTCCACCTACTGCTGGGAAAATACCCGAACGCATAGCCCAATATTTACCCGTCAATACTGGATCAGAAGTGAATTGTGCCTCTTGGCATAATGTATAGGTGTTCAGTACTTTCTGTAGTACTTCGTTCTTCTGCTCTAACTCCTCTTGTGTACTTGCGTCGGTTCGTATCAATACTGCACCAGCATCCTGAGGAAGACCTTGAAGTTCAGGGAAATCTTTTTCTACCGTTTGCATAGCCTTACGGTCAAAGAACTCAGCCGCAGATAACATACCTGTTGCTTTCATCTCAATAATAGCTTCGCAAGCAGACTTGGTTGTCGGGAAGAGTAGGAGAGATGAAGATGAGTAACCGCAAATATCGCCTGTAGTCATAGTGATGGATGAAAGGAAGGCTAGGGTGCCCTCGCTACCTACCATCAAATGGGCAATGATATCAAATGGATCATCGTATTCTGCAAATGGCAATATGGTTAAACCAGTCACGTTCTTAATGCTATATTTGCGACGGATACGCTCCATCAATGTAGCATTTTTGCGTGTTTGATCACGCAATTCCTCTATCTTACGAATAAAATGGGGGTGACTCTGTGCAAATGCAGCACGACTATTCTCATCGGCAGTATCCAAGACTGTTCCATCTGCCAATACGATACGTACCGATTGCAATGCGCGATAACTATTGGCGTGTGTACCACAGCACATACCAGAGGCATTGTTCATTACAATACCGCCAACCATAGCAGACTTCAAACTAGCAGGATCTGGAGTGAAATACTTGCCATATGGTTTCAGTATTTCATTTACTCGTTGACCTACAATACCTGGTTGTAGAGTAATGCTATTGCCTTCATCGTGTACGGTATATTGCTCCCATTTTTTGCCGCAAACCACCAATAGACTATCGCTGATGGCTTGGCCACTCAAACTGGTACCTGCTGCGCGAAAAGTAATATGCTTCTTTTCGCTATGCGCGCGAGCAATAATCTTAATAATATCTTGCTCAGTGGCTGGATGAAGAACTTCCTGTGGGATTAGACGATAGAAACCGGCGTCTGTTCCCCACGCTAATCGTTCGATATATTTTTTCATTGTTTTAATCTAATGTTCTTAAAATCGTTAACGCACTTACATGCTTACTTGTACAAGTAATACTTGCTAGATGCTTTACGATATGCTTCTACATCTTTGTACCAATACTCGCGAATATCTTCCCATTGGTAACGTTTGCCAAACATCTCGCGAATCTTGTTGGTACCACATACTTTGTCGAACATACCAAAGCGTTGTTGGTTGCACAATTTGAACCAATCCTTCTCTGGCCATAGGCGCATCAATTCTTGTACTACCAAGAACTGAACCTCGCTTAGACGTGCTTTCTCGTAGTCCAAAATATGTATTTGAACACCTTGGCATAATTCACCCTTGAAGGTACTATAATATGGCTTGTAGTATATCGGGCGGAACTCCAATCCAGGTAATTTCAACGCATTCATAGCCTCAGCTAAGGTGTCGGCGCTAATCCATGGTGCACCCATTACCTCAAAAGGCAAAGTGTAACCCACACCAATACTGATATAGCTAAACTCACCAAAGATACCTGTTACAGGGTAGAATACTGCAGATTGTCCATGTGGCACGTGAGGAGATGCTACTATCCACTCGAGACCAGTCTCATCCCATGTCATATCGCGTTTCCAACCCTTCATCTTAACTACAGTCAACTTGCATTTGTTGTCGTAGTCTGTTGCATTTAAGTACAATGCCAACTCGCCTGGGGTCTGACCATACAAATATGGGATCTTAAATTGACTTACAAATGAGATATAACCATCTTCTACTAAGCAACCTTCAATTTTTTCTCCGCCAAGTGGGTTAGGACGATCCAATACGATCAACTCTTTACCGTGCTCAATACATGCTTCCATAAGCATACCCATTGTAGAGATATATGTATAGCTGCGGCATCCGTTATCTTGAATGTCATATACCATCACATCGATCTCATCCATCATCTCTTTGTTAGGCTTTTTGGTCTTGCCATAGAGTGAATACATCTTGAGACCAGTCTTCTTGTCTACTTCGTTGTCCACTGCGTCACCTGCATGAACATTACCGCGCACACCATGCTCTGGACCATAGAGTGCGACAAGGTTTACATTCTCAGCTTCCCAGAGAATATCAATTGTAGATTTGAGATTACTATCCACACCTGTAGGGTTAGTTGTCAGACCAACGCGTTTGCCTTCAAGCAATTTGAAACCATTTGCTCGGAGCACTTCGATACCGGTTTGTACTTTAGCTGCGCTAACGGATGCTGTGAAAATCAGCAATAAACTCAAGATAATACTTTTGATTGTTTTCATGATATATAGATTGCTTTTTTATATTTATACACATTTGTACATATTACGCTGCAAAATTACTAAAATTCTTCGAATTACGCAAATGTTTATATACTTTATATAAAACTTTTTTATCTACTGCTTATCTTCTGCTTATCCTCCGCTTATCTTCTGCTAGATAGAAACAAAAAAGAGTGTTCGCTTTTACAAACACTCTTAACTTTTATTTTCAACTTTCAACACTAAAAGAGATATCCCATCTTGATGTAGAAGTTAGCCCATTTTGCATTGTCTTGTTTGTTCAAAGCCATAGCCCAGTCTACTGACAGGACAAAGTTCTCATTCATCGCCACCTTCAAACCGAGACCAGCTGCCATGTGAGGAAGGTATACTTTGGATTGATCAATGTGCTCGGTAGGTATACCTAACAGATTGTCGTCTGTTGTGTAAGTGCTAAAATAGCTGCTCAAAGGCAATGTTGGTACTGTTTCTTTGTCAATTAGTGCAAGGGCATTGGATTCTATATAATCCTTGAGATGTGCTGCCTCAATTTTATCTTCATCTAACTTATATGGTTGTGTAATCACGCCCAAATCAAAGAACGGAGCCAAACCGATATAGAAGTGTTGTTTGCCGATATCGAACTTTGCCACTTTGGCACGGAGTTCTATATTGGCATATGCAAAACCATTGGCTAGAATTCGGTTGCGCATAATACCACGCAACGAGTTGGCACCGCCCAATCCCTCGTACATCACGCGTTGAATAAACAGCGTGTTCAGATAGGTGTTCATATAGAAAGGCGACTTGCCTGCGATATTGTTTTGTGTACCAATACGATACGAAAATGTTATACGGTCTTTATATACAGGAACATAGTGGCGGAAATTGAAGTTAAATTGCAAGTGGTTATAGCCTGCATCTGCTTGCATTCCGTATTTGGCATTAAATGCTGCGGTATATGTAAAGAATGCATCCGCATATATACCTTTGGTAGGGCAAGTACGTTGATCACGACTATCGTAGGTTATACCAGCACGCAAGTAAGGGTGCCAGCCTCCTTTGGCTTCGTTTTGGTCGATGATGCCCCACTTGACATATTTCTCGTACAAGCCTTCAACATTCTCGTTCATGGCTTTTTGGTCAGCTAGCGGTAGCTCTGGATTAAATTCATTTTTGCCATTGAGCATGTCAATGTCACATTCGTCAATCATATAACCCAAGACACCTAAACCTGCATTCCATTTGATGTTTTTCCATATAGTACCCTCAATATCAGCCGCAAAACGGAAGAGGTCGCGTTTGTATTTGTAAAATGCACGCGATTGGTATTCAGTAGGATCGCCCATCTTGCTTTGGTCTTTTTTCCACTTGTGATAGTCTTGGTCATAAACAGATTGATAACCATTGAAACCGTAGAAATCGCACATCGCATCAGGCTGGTATGTGGCATCCAATGTCAAACGATGTTTAGGGATTAAATACTTGCTATCGTAGTTTACACGGAAAATACCATAGTTCTTGGTTGTATATGCCGCCTCTGCATAGATGGAGTGGATGTATTCCGGGTATTGAGAACCATCGCCGTAGTAATAAATATTAGTCAAAGCTCCGCCTTGAAAACCCAAATCTGCGTCAAAGGCCACTGATGGCAATACACCAAAGTTCCAACCCGTTTTAATCTTTCTGCCAAGAGAGTCTACCTCCTGAACCTTGTCCTTTTTTGCTGCCTGCATAGACAATGTTAATATAGCTGCAGATATGAATAGTATACAACGTTTCATAGTTTTTGAATTTTAAGTTATTAACTCTAGAAACCTCCTAGTACTAGTGCGAGTAAGGCACCTGTGTATGTTCCGATGGCATAACCCACCAAACCTACGACAATACCAGAGATTAGTACTTTTTTGTTTTTCATAGCACCTGCAATAGGAGGCACGAACGGAGGAGAACACAATAAACCTACTTGGCAAACGCAGAATAAATCACCACTGACTTTTGCTATACGGCAGAGAATCAAATGTAATATTACCGATACGCCCATAATCCACAATACAAATCCTCCGATATATAACGAACCGCCGTTTACGCTATTGATGTCGAACATTGATGCCACAATCACACTAAAGACTAAGATAAAAAACATTCCTAGTTCAAAAGTTTTAGGCAGTTCGCGAACTTTTTTGAAAAACGAAGCAATAATAGACAATGTGGTGATGGTGAGGATGACCACTAACTCGTTAAGGGTACCAGTAGTGAGCACAGCTAGACCTGCTCCTACGGCAAGAAAAGCAATACTCAATCCTAAGCCTTTGATCATACCTAGCAAGTTGTTCTTTTCTAACATACCGCGATAGTTTTCTACATCAGCTGTTTCTACAGAACCGTCGTCAGTGCGACCTCTGTGAGTTACATCCTTGTATGGCAATAACTTGCGGAAGATCTTATATCCTCCTCCTAATAAGAAGAAAATATATGGTGTAGTAATTACCATTTGGAATGCTAGGACGATAGCCATAACTGACTTGTCTACCCCTAGAGATGCTCCTAGCGCATTGAAGTTCATTGTTCCGCCAGTATAGATACCTGTCATCATACCCGATACTTTGGCTGCTTCCGGCACATAATTGCGGAAAATAAAGTAACCAGAAATGACGGATACAACAACTGCACCAATGCCTGCTACCAATGCCCAAGCTGTCTTAGGAAGGGCTTTGGTCCAAAGCTTGAAGTCACAATTGAAAAGCATAAGAGGAATAGCCAAAGGTACAGCTACGCTCATCAGTGTTGATTGTAGTTTACTAAATGTGGCTGCCACAGTAGGATCGGAAAAGTGGAAAACTCCGCAGAGTGATGCTATAATGCCGACAGCGTATGCAAGTACCACAGTGCCAATCTTTTGAATGGCGACATATCGCTTGAAACCCTCTATAATCAGTAAGGGGAAGAGAATGTAGCATGCTAAAATGATGTAAGCTTTTATCATAGTACAAAATTTTATTTTTTTTCCAACTTATTAGGTGAATTATTCCTATTTAGTTTCTTCGGGTTTATTGAATTTTCTAGCCAAATACATATATTCTTGCAAGAATGCCCAGAATGGTAATGCGATGAATCCTGTTAATGGGATAATAATCAATTGCCACACAAATTGTACAGAGTTGTGGAAGGCTGGATCTTTGACTTTCCAGCGAATAATTAACCATGCCAACCACAGCGGAAGAGTAATGATACCGGCTATTAATGCAAGTGGGGAGAGAATAACAAGCATTAGCAATAACAACCATTTTGGCATACGGTGTTTAGGAAACCAATTGAGTTGTTTTGGGGGTGTTTTTCTGAGTTCTTCCCAGTTTTTTTCGTAATTTTCATCATCTGGTACCCACATGATTTGCTCCCGCATGCGGTTAGTAAGTTCTTCGCGCATAGCAAGTATCAATTTTGGTTGTTCTAAATCAGCATGCTCTGCTATAAACTGAGTCATATTGATAGGCTTACCAATATTGATGATTAGTGTGTCCCAAAGGTGGAACCAATCGCTATACTCTAAGCCTACAGGTACAATATAAATAGGTTTTTCTTTACCAAACTTTTCGTTAGCACGCAAGGTGATACGGAAAATACCTTTGCCTAATGGTAATAATGAGTGTTTTGTACGATGAGTGCCTTCAGGTAATATACAAAATGGTACACCCTCTTGCAATGTGTCGATAGCGCGTTCTACGGTTTCATCGTTTTTAAGCACTTCGCTAGCTCCGTCGCGCATACGACGGATAGGCATGATTTTAAGCCAACTAAGTATCTTAGCAAGTCTTTTGTTTCGGAAAATATCAGCACGTGCTACGAATACTTTTCGCTCTGAGTTGATAGATAATACAGCTAGAGCATCCTGTAAAGCATTCGTGTGATTTGGGGCAAATATCACAGCGCCATCAGTAGGGATGTTCTCTTTACCTACGTATTTAATATGGCGGTATGAATGGCGAAATAGCCAGTTTACCATTGGGAGAAGAAAGCGGTATAGGCGATCTTCATCATGTATCTGCTTCATGTCTCTTAATTTTTTAATGTTCTACTAAGTACATTAAATACTAAAATTCGATTACAAAAGTACAACATTTTTTTGGAACGACCAAAAAAACACCACACAAATATATTTTTTTTTGTGTGGTGTTTTTATAATTCTTTGTTTTACAAAGACTAAGAAAATTACTTGATTTGACGCTTGTTCAATTCTTCTTGGTAAGCTTTAGCTACAGCTTCGTGCCTACTATAGGTTGAAGAGAATATGTGTGTGCCTGAGAAATCTGGGTTGGCGCACATGAAAATATAGTCGGTTTCTGGCGCATTAAGTACTGCGTCTAGAATGTCAGGGCGTACCACGCGAATAGGACCTGGAGGTAGTCCTTTGTATTTGTATGTATTGTAAGGTGAATCGATAGCTAGATGTTTATTTAGTACGCGGCGTAGTGTAAAGTCTCCTACTGCAAAAATAACTGTAGGGCAGGCTTGTAGGGCAATACCTCTGCGTACTCGGTTGATGTAGATAGAGGCTATTGTTGGGTATTCAAAACTCTTGTTGGTTTCAGATGCAATGATGGAGCCGATAGTACTTACTTCTGTAGGCGTAAAGCCTATTTTTTTAGCTTTTGCCAATCTTTCTTCGTTCCAAAAACGATTGTATTCTTTGTACATACGATCAAATAGCTGATCGGCAGTCATAGTCCAGTATACCTCGTATGTGTTGGCAATAAACATACATACGGCTGTTTCTGGTGTAAGCCCATATTTAGCCATATACACAGAGTCGTCCAATCGCGTCTTAACCTCGATAGAGTCTAATAGCAATTTTTTATCCATGTGAGCAGCTAGTTGCTCTCTTGTGCGAATTGATTGTGTAAAGGATAAGTTGAATGGTGTTTGTTGGCCGTATTGTATGCGACGAACTACTTCGTGAGCACTTACACTAGGCGAGAACTTGTAGTAACCGGGCTTTACCGTGTTAAATTTTGATAGTTTGCAAGTGAGCTCCCATGCAAGTTCTGATTTTATTTTATAATGAACTTGGATAGAGTCTATAATTGCTTCCGCTTTTACATCTTCTGTGAAATAGTATGAATGACTTTCACCATCGTTACTGGTGAAGTTAGATATTCTAATGTGATAATATTGTTTTGCAAGAAAACCACCACCTATTAGACAAACGGCGATGAATACGGAACTAATAATCAAGATGCTTTTTCTTTTCATAATCAAGTGTGTTTTTTATATGATTACATCATCTGTAAAAAAAAGGATACCATCGCATATAGTTGGTACCCTTTTTCTTGCGGAAGGAGGGGGATTCGAACCCCCGGTACGGTTACCCGTACGACAGTTTAGCAAACTGTTGGTTTCAGCCACTCACCCATCCTTCCCCGCGACTAGCGCGAACTAAATATAGATTGTTTGTCTGAAAAATGCTTTTTTTCAAAAGCGACTGCAAAGGTAGTGCTTTTTTTTGATATGACCAAATATTTTGGCTTTTTTTTGCAAAATTCAACTTTTTGTATGCAATTTATGCTTGAGTGGGGTAGAGTAATGTCTTTATGTATCAATCGTAGAATATAACATACAGGATCTAATAGTTAACGCAATATCTTCGCGCGCGCATAATATATATAGAGAAAGTTTGCCTATTTTATATCAAATGCAATTAAATTTTGTTAGTCTATTGTTAGTTTCGTATTTTTTTTGTATTTTTGCAGGCTGAAATGATAATCTAATCATATCATAGATGAAAAATAACTTATATATAGCTTTCATAGCAGTGCTGATGTGCTTTATGGGGGTGTTGGTTTCCTGTGACCGTGTTGCACATAGTACTAGAGATGTACAGCGTAAATTGCACAAGCAGCAATTACAAGGTGATATCCTGACTGATCAGTTATGTGATGTGTTGGATACCAAAGATTTTGATTCGTTATGTAATTATGTAAGCAAGGTTGACAATATTCATCTATATGTGTTTTATGATCAACATCTAGTCTTTTGGACGCATTCGTGGTTGAGTACCTCTGTATTACCGATGCCAACTGACTATGGTGTATGGCATTATGCTGCTTTAAGTAATGCTCAGACTGTATATAAGTGGACAAAGCTAAGAGATATCTATATTTTGACTGTGATACCTATAAAGTATGACTATGGGGTTACAAGTGAAAATCTAAAAAATAGTTTTATAGCACCTTTTGAGGGTGAAGTTTCTTGGGGTATTACGCCTGCTCGTGAAGGTGATGATGATTATCCTATCTACTCTATTACAGGTGAGTATTTGTTCTCTATTCAGCCTTCCCCTCCTTCGGTTACTCCTCCCGATGAGGTTAAGGTAGAAAATTTTTCGTATCAAGCAATTTTAGCTTCTGAGAAGAATGAGGTTAAGAGTTCACGCAGTAAGTTGGTGATTTATTATACAT
Organism: Paludibacteraceae bacterium; assembly: GCA_017560605.1. Next base: position 3,861 of record JAFZEQ010000032.1, on the reverse strand, counting down.
TGACGCTGGCATTGGTTTTTATCTTGTTGGCTTATGTTGTCTTCCACTTGATCAAGAGCAAAGGTGTGCGTAATATGAACTTAGCTGGTCGCTTGCAGCTAATGCTGACACCAGTTATGTTACTAGCATTACTTTCAATCTTTATTCTTTCTGTAATACATATCCGTCAAGTATTTGTCGCACGTCAGCAGAACCAGTTGCAGGAAAAAGCTCGATATATTAAACAGGCACTGCAAAATATGTATTTTTGGGATATGGAGCTTAGTCCGATGCAACGAAGTGGACTTAATGCAGATTTGCGTGATATGAGTTTTAGTTTTGAAACTGATATTCATGTGTATGATCTAAATGGTAGATTGTTGGCCAGTTCATGTCCTCAGATGTTTGATTTAGGAGTGGTTTCTCAATATATTGCGCCTGAAGTGTTTTTCTCAAAGGGGGCTGATAGAGTTCAGTATGAGCAGTTGGGTGATGTTAAATATTTAGCAGCATATACCGAATTCGTAAATGGTAATTTTGCTAAAATAGGTTATATCTCTATTCCTAGTTTTATTTCACAAGAGGAGATGGATGCCGATGTTGAAGGCTTTGTTGTTCGTTTGCTACCTCTGTACATATTACTACTATTGGTTTCCATAGTTGTGGTTTGGTTAGTTGCTAAGGGTGTATCTTCGCCATTGACAACTATTAGTACCCAGATTAAGAATTATCGCCTCGGAGAAAAGAGTCAACATATGTCGTACTTTTTTCGAGACGAGGTTGGCGATTTGATTCAGCATTATAATGATATGATGGATGCTCTAGCAGAATCGACACAACGGCTAGCGCGTTCAGAACGCGAAGGAGCATGGCGAACTATGGCACGACAGGTTGCGCATGAGATTAACAATCCATTGACTCCTATGAAACTCACGCTGCAACAACTACAACGACATAAAGGAACAGAGCGATTTGATGAATATTTTGATCGTTCTACCCAATTACTCATTGAGCAGATAGAGACATTAGGCCATATTGCTAAATCATTCTCGTCTTTTGCTAAAATGCCAGAGGTTAATCCTACCGAAGTGGATGTAGCCAGGAAGTTGTATGCTTTTATTTTATTGATGCGAAATAATGATGCGCAAGTTCCTATAAGGTATGTAGGACCAGATCAAGGCGTACAAGTTGTAACAGACGCAGAACAAATAACACAAGTGTTTACGAATATCGTACGAAATGCACTTCAGGCTATGGAGGGGCAAGAGAATGCTGATATTATTGTGTTACTAAAACAAGTACCTAACAATAAAAGGTTAGCCAAAGATTTGTCAGAAAATGATCAATGGGTGGAGATTGCTATTTCGGATAATGGACCGGGTATTGCAGCTGAAGTCAGAAATAAAGTTTTTATACCTAATTTTACAACAAAAAATACTGGTGCTGGACTAGGTTTAGCTATATCTAAGAACATTGTAGAGGGAAGTGGTGGTAAAATCACATTCCAAACATCTGAAAAAGGTACCACATTTTTTGTGTATTTGAAAAAAAAGTAGTAACTTTGCACACTCAATACGATATAAGTAACTTTATATTATCAAATTAATACTACAATGAAAACAGAAGTTATTATGCAGCATCTTGCTGCTAAGCACCCAGGTGAGGCTGAATATTTGCAAGCCGTTCAAGAGGTGTTAGAGTCTATCGAAGAGGTTTATAACCAACATCCTGAGTACGAGAAAGCTAAGATTGTAGAGCGTTTGGTTGAGCCAGATCGTATCTTTACTTTCCGTGTTACTTGGATAGACGACCAAGGCGAAGTTCAAACTAATCTTGGTTATCGTGTGCAGTTTAACTCTGCCATAGGTCCTTACAAAGGTGGTTTGCGTTTCCACAAGGCAGTTAACCCTTCTATGCTCAAGTTCTTAGGCTTTGAACAAACTTTTAAAAATGCTTTGACTACTCTTCCTATGGGTGGAGCAAAGGGTGGTTCTGATTTTGATCCAGTTGGCAAATCAGACGCTGAAATTATGCGTTTTTGCCAAGCCTTTATGCTCGAACTCTGGCGTAATATTGGTGTAGATACTGATGTTCCTGCAGGTGACGTAGGTGTTGGTGGCCGTGAGATTGGTTTCCTCAATGGTATGTACCAAAAGCTAGCTCGTCAATATCATACTGGCGTGCTCACAGGTAAAGGTATGACATGGGGTGGCTCTATCCTTCGTCCTGAGGCTACTGGTTATGGTGCGCTTTATTTCACAGAGCACCTTCTTCATCAAGCAGGTAAAACTCTTGAAGGAAAGACCGTGGCTATCTCTGGTTTCGGCAACGTAGCTTGGGGTGCAGCACAAAAGGCTACAGAGCTTGGCGCTAAGGTCGTTGCTATCTCTGGTCCTGATGGTGTTTGCGCTATCCCTGAGGGTATTACAGCTGAGATGATCGACTATATGCTTGTTATGCGTGCTTCTAACCGCAATAAAGTGCAAGATATGGCTGATAAGTTCCCTGCTCAAGCACAATTCACTCCTGGCAAGAAAGCTTGGTCTGTTCCTTGCGATATCGCTCTTCCTTGTGCGTTCCAAAACGAGCTTAGCGAGGACGACGCTAAGGAACTTAAGGCAAATGGCTGCTGGTGCTGCTGTGAGGTAAGTAATATGGGTTGCCAACCAGGCGCTATCCACTACTTCCAACACAATGGTGTGCTCTTTGCTCCTGGTAAAGCGGTTAACGCAGGTGGTGTAGCTACTTCTGGTCTTGAGATGACACAAAACTGCGAGCACCTCAGCTGGACTGCTCAAGAGGTTGACGAGCGTCTCCACCAAATCATGGAGTCTATCCACGAGCAATGTGTTAAGTTCGGTACACAAGCTGACGGCACTATTGACTATGTGAAGGGTGCTAATATCGCCGGCTTCATGAAGGTAGCTCAAGCTATGCTGGAGCAAGGTGTAATATGATACTAGATGATCTAGACGATCTAGTGCTTCTAGATTATCTCTCAAATAAAAAGGACCGCTCAATCGAGCGGTCCTTTATTGTTGTTTTAGTCTTTCGCTTCTAGCCTAATTAAAGCTCAACTACGATTTGACTTGCACGAACTTGGTTGGTAGAAGCAGTAAATACTACCTCGCTAGCGTCACCAGTCCATGTGCCGTTAGCACCAGAGTAAGTGTAGTCACCAGTTGACCATGTGAAGCAACCAGGGCCGTATTTAGCATCATCATTAGCGGTGCAAGTAAAGGTTACTTTCTTTACATTGCCAACGGTTGAAGTTACGGTCAATGTTTGGTTCTTGTAGATACGGTAGTGAGCCTCGTTGTTGTAAGTGCCGAGGATACCAGAAGAAACGGTGATGGTTACACCATCCTTGGTAATGGTATAAGAAGTTGCGTTGTTAGAGTCGGTTCCTGCATTACCTTTATCTACATCAGCATCAAATACGATAGCACCCTCTGGAGTTGTACCAGTAGAACCATTGTCATTTCCATTGTTATCGCCATTGTTATCGCCGTTGCCGCCTGGGTTTGGATTCTCGTTGCCGCTGCTGATCAATTTGACAAAGTATGCACCCATTACCTCGATCTTACCGTTGTATGAACCGCGGAAACCACGGAGAGTAATCTTGTCGCCATCCTTCAAACCAAGTGATGCAAATGATTTATCGTTGGAAGTTGTACCTACAGCAATAAACTCTTTGGTCAAACCATATACATATACAGTACCTGTCTCATCGCTTAGGTCAAAGTTACCATATACAACGGCATTGCCACCTGCGCTAAGTCCGCTGATAACGCCAGTAAGTTCATAATATACTTCAGGTGACTCTGGAGCATCAATAAACTCTTTTATAGTAACTACCTTAGCAGTTGGCTCTTTTTGCTC
>JAFZEQ010000031.1 GCA_017560605.1 Paludibacteraceae bacterium | reverse complement strand
GCATCAGTAGACAACTGATGACGACGAGCAGTTTTACGGATGCTTACTGGATCGAAGTATGCACTCTCAAGGAAGACATTGGTTGTTTGCTCGGTGATACCAGAATCTTGTCCACCAAACACACCTGCAATACACATTGGCTCTTCTGCATTGCAGATCATGAGGTCAGCTGCAGACAAAGTGCGCTCTACTCCATCAAGAGTAACGAACTTTTGTCCTTCGATAGCATTTTTAACAACCACCTTATTTCCTTTGATTTTATCTGCATCAAAAGAGTGCAAGGCTTGTCCCATCTCGTGAAGAACAAAGTTGGTAACATCCACCACATTGTTGATAGGACGGATACCGATGGTAGAAAGTGATTTCTTCAACCAATCAGGTGACTCCTTGATAGTTACACCCTTGATGCTCACACCTGTATAGCGAGGACATGCTTGCGCATTCTCTACAACTACCTCGATAGGAAGATTATTACTATCTACCTTGAAAGCCTCTACAGAAGGTTTGGTGAGGGCGATATTTTGGCCATTTGCTTGATAGTAGGCATACAAATCACGCGCTACACCATAGTGGCTAGCACCATCCGCACGGTTAGGAGTGATATCTACCTCGATAAGCGTATCATCTTCTACGCCAAAATACTCTTTAGCAGGCATACCGACAGGAGTATCTGCAGGCAAAACCATAATACCGTCATGGCTTGAACCTACACCTATCTCATCCTCTGCACAGATCATACCGAGTGACTCTTCGCCACGGATCTTACCCTTCTTGATGGTAAACTTCTCATCGCCGTCATAGAGTACTGTACCCACGGTAGCTACGATAACTTTTTGTCCAGCAGCCACATTAGGCGCACCACATACGATTTGTAGAGGTTCAGCATCAGGTGCTACACGAGTGGTAGTGATATGCAAGTGGTCAGAATTAGGATGATCCACGCAAGTGATAACCTCTCCTACCACGAGTCCTTCAAGACCGCCTTTGATGGTTTGAACTTTTTCTACTTTACCCACTTCCAATCCGATAGAAGTAAGGATTTGTGCTACTTGTTCTGCGCTATCTGTGAGCGCGATGTAGCGTTTGAGCCAATTGTACGATATATTCATAATTTTTACAGTATTTACGCGTTTAGCAAAATTAACTTGCAAAGGTACAACAAAAAACGGACATGTGCAAGATTTTTTATAAAAAAATCACTTTCAACTGAAATTCTTTGGTTATATGCAGCTTTTTTTGTACCTTTGCAAAGTTTTAATGACAAATCACTAGAATTATGAAGATTGCACTGATTGGTTACGGAAAAATGGGACATATGATCGAATCCATCGCCAGAGAAAGAGGGCATGAGATCGTAAGCATCATAGACCAAAATAACCTCGATGAATTCGAGTCAAATGCATTTGCCTCTGCCGATGTAGCTATTGAGTTTACAACGCCTCAAACAGCAGAAAGTAATATATTAAAATCATGGAAAGCAGGCGTGCCTGTAGTCTGCGGTTCTACCGGATGGGACATAGAAACATTCAAAGCAAAACACAGCGATAAAATCGGACTTATGTGGTCTTCCAATTACAGTATAGGAGTAAACATCTTATTTGCATTAAACAAGCAACTTGCCAAATTTATGAATAGTTACACAGACTACATTCCACATATGACCGAGGTGCATCACATCCACAAACTAGATGCTCCTAGCGGCACAGCCAAGACTCTACAAGAAGCCATCGGTGACACCAAACTTCCTATAAACAAGATAGAATCCATACGAGAGGGCGAGGTTCCAGGCATTCACACCGTTAGCTGGGAGTGCGACATTGACACCATCACTATCAGCCACTCGGCCAAAAGCCGCAAGGGATTTGCGTTAGGCGCAGTCATTGCAGCAGAATGGATGAAAGGAAAGACTGGTTGGCACGATTTCAACGAAGTAATTTCTTAAAAACCGACATATTTTATTCATCAAATATCCACCGCTTATTTTCTGCTTATCTTCCGCTTATCTACCCAAAGGGAATTTCGTATTTAGAGATTAGTGTTTATAGATAAAAATCTTAACAAACGGCAGCTTTTGAGAAGATGCCGTTTGTTGTGTTTTTTAGCCCTGAAAATAATATTTTCATCTTTTTCTTGCATATATGCATTTTTTTTTGTACCTTTGCACGTTTTTTGGATAAAAATGCAATTATGAAAAAGTTTCAAGACAGAATTAAAGAAGTTAGCACCAAAGGTTGGATAGCTTGTGGTGTATGGAGTATTGTTTACATATCCTTCATCATATGGGTAGCTTGGGGTGATTGGAAAAGTCTTGCATGGATAGTGCTACTCCCACTAATCATGGATATGTTTACCACTAAATATATCAATTGGTATTGGTGGAAGAAGTATAAGCCTCTAACCAAAGAGGAGAAAGAGAAAGGTATTACAAGACCTGAGGCTAACCCTACTTTGTACACCTTGTGCTCTTGGATAGATGCTATAATATTTGCATTGATTGCTGTATACTTTATCAATCTATACATTTTTCAGAACTATCAAATTCCAACTTCTTCGCTGGAAAAAACCTTGCGAGTTGGTGATTTCTTGTGCGTTAACAAAATGTGTTATGGTGCACGTGTGCCTAACACCCCACTCTCTATGCCACTAGTTCAACACACATTCCCATGGGGAGGTAAGAGTTATATTGAAAAGCTTCAATGGAAATACAAACGCTTGAAAGGATGGGATACTATTAAGAAAGGAGACATTGTAGTTTTCAATTTCCCTACAGGTGATACGGTATGTACAAAAGTTCAAAATCCGGACTACTACACTCTATGTCATTACTACGGCAAGGAGACTGTGCACAACAATAAAGCAGAGTTTGGCGATATTATTGTTCGTCCTGTTGACAGACGCGAAAATTATGTGAAGCGTTGTGTAGGAACTCCGGGAGATACTCTTCAAATCATCAATAATGTCATTCACATTAATGGTCAGGCTGAACCTACACATCCATATCTGCAATACAACTATGTCGTACGCACAGATGGATTTATCTTGAGTTACAATTATCTATCTAAACTGGGTATTTCTCAGGAGGATTACAGTGAAGGCAATGAAGGAAATGGGCTTTACCGCCTTCCTCTAACTAGCGAGATGAAAGAGCAACTTTCTAAAAATTCGCATATTGTAAGCATCGAGATTGAACCTGAAATGTTTGCTATATCTGATGGAGACAAGCAAAGAATTATACCAACTGGTGGAGAAGTTTATCCATTAGGACACAACCGTTGGACTCGTGAAAATTATGGTCCTATTTACATTCCAGCAAAGGGTGATAAGATTATGATTACAGAAGAGAACTTCTGGGTATACAAGCGTATTGCAGATGCATATGAATTCAAACCTATGAAGATAGGCGAAATATATGAATTTGAGATGGATTACTTCTGGATGATGGGTGATAATCGACACAAATCTGCAGATAGCCGTTATTGGGGTTTTGTGCCAGAAGATCATATCGTAGGCCGTCCGATGTTTGTTTGGTTGAGTATCGACAAAGACAAATCTTGGAGTGAAGGACGTATTCGTTGGAACAGAATTGGTTTAAGTAATTTTGAATGATCATTCTACCTACGACATATTTAGGAAGTAGCGATTGGTATAAACAATATTTTGCCAATAGCAATAATGTATTGATTGAGGCGATGGAAAGTTTTTCGAAACAGACCTATCGTAATCGTAGTACCATTACAACACCAGATGGTCCATTGACATTGAGCGTTCCTGTGAGACGAGCAGATAGCAAGCAACTGACTAGAGATGTAGAAATCAGCTATCAACAGCGTTGGCAGCACCAACATTGGATTGCTCTCGTAAGCGCTTACAAGCGCACTCCATATTTTGATTATTATGCTGATTACTTCCGTCCTTTTTACGAAAAAGAAACGAAGTTCTTGGTTGATTTAAACAATGGATTGCACGATGTAATCGTATCGCTCATACAAAACAATGCCACAATAACTCAGCAACATACTCCGTTAACAAGAGAGTGGATGGGGCAAGATTTAGAACAGAAATTTGGAGGAAAAACAAGCATACTAGACCTCCTATTTGAATGGGGACCAGAAACAATTATAAAAATATGATTGATTGGAACAAATTGACATTTCATTACACAGAAACGGACTATATAGTTCGCTGTGCTTGTCGTAACGGCATATGGGAAGCCCCTTATGCAACTCGTGACAAGTATATGTCAATTCATGTGGCAGCAACGGGTTTGCAATACGGTCAAGAGTGTTTTGAGGGTTTGAAAGCTTTCCGTGGTGTCGATGGCAAAGTTAGAATCTTTCGTTTAGAAGAAAATGCCAAACGCATGAAACGCTCAGCAGAAGGCTTACTTATGACACCTGTTCCTGTAGAGCTTTTTTGCCAAGCAGTATTGTTGGCACTAGAAAAGAATCTTGCTTTTCTTCCTCCATATGAAACAGGCGCCACCCTATATTTTCGCCCGGTGTTAGTTGCCACTACACCTGAAATCAGCGTAGGACCAGGTAAAGATTGCGAATTCATAGTCATTCCAACTCCTATAGGTCCTTATTTCCCTAACGGATTTAAGGGTACACCATTCCTTGTAAACCGTAACATAGACCGCTCAGCGCCACAAGGCACAGGACAATGGAAAGTAGGAGGTAACTATGCCGCTTCTTTCCGCGCTAGCGAAGTTGCGCATGCCATGGGTTACGAATGTATGTTTACAGACGCCAAGACACATAAGTATATTGACGAATGTACAGCTTCCAATTTTATTGGAATAAAACATATAGACAACAAACTAGAATACCTCACACCTCGTTCAAGTGCTATTTTACCAAGTATCACAAATGATTCATTGATGGTATTAGCTAGCGAAATGGGGATTAAGGTTACACGCCGCCGCATTCGCGTCGAAGAGCTAGCAGAAATGAGTGAAGCAGCGGCATGTGGAACCGCATGTGTAATTTCGCCGATAACAAAAGTAGTGGATTTGGATAAAGATGTGACATACAATTTTGGCGAACCAGGTCTAGTTCTTACTAGACTATACCATGCTTTGCAAGACATTCAGTATGGTCGTGTAGAGGACAAATATGGATGGTGTACAATTTTGGAATAAAATTAACAATATATTAACTAAATTAACTAAAAAATTATGTTTGAAAATCAACCTAAAGGTCTGTTTGCATTGGCTTTGGCCAACACAGGCGAACGCTTCGGCTACTACACTATGTTGGCCGTATTTGCGCTCTTCTTGCGTGCTAACTTCGGACTAGAAGCAGCTACAGCAGGTCAAATTTACTCTACCTTCCTCGCGTTGGTGTATTTCCTACCACTGATAGGCGGTATTTTGGCAGACAAGATTGGTTACGGAAAATGCGTAACTATTGGTATTATGGTTATGTTTGCAGGTTATGTATTACTAGCAATACCTCTAGGTGCAGGTAGCACAGCTATGGGTGCTATGATTGCAGCATTGGTACTTATCAGTTTTGGTACAGGTTTATTCAAGGGAAACCTACAAGTAATGGTAGGTAACCTTTATGATGATCCAAAATATGCAGACAAGCGCGATGCAGCGTTCTCATTGTTCTACATGGCAATTAACATTGGTGCGATGTTTGCTCCTACCGCTGCTGTTAAGATCATGGATTGGGCACAAACAAGTCTTGGTCAAAGCGTAAACGATAGCTATCACTTTGCATTCATGGTTGCATGTGCATCTTTGGTATTGAGTATTGCTATTTATTACGCATGCCGTCCTTGGTTCAAGCACGTGGAGAACTCTGCTAAACAAGCAGCTGCCGCAGGTGGTGCTAAAGTAGAGGAACTAACTCCAGAGCAAACTAAGAAACGTATTGTGGCTCTCTGCCTTGTATTTGCCGTAGTTATCTTCTTCTGGATGGCATTCCACCAAAACGGTTTGACACTTACATACTTCGCAGATGAGTTCGTACAACCACTTTGCACCGGCGTACAAACCATGGCATTTGACATCATCAACCTTGTTATGATTGTAGTCATTGTATATGGTGGTTTCTCACTTTTCCAAAGCAAAGAGGTCAAAAGTAAAGTCATCTCTGGTGCAGCAATCGTAGCAGCATTAGGCGTGTTGGCATACAAGTATTTGAACATCTCTGCAGAAGGTATCACCTTAAGCGCACCAATCTTCCAACAGTTTAACCCATTCTACGTAGTAGCACTTACTCCATTTAGCATGGCCTTGTTTGGTGCACTTGCTAAGAAAGGTAAAGAGCCTTCTGCTCCACGCAAGATCGCTCTTGGTATGGTAGTTGCTACAATTGCTTACATCGTGATGGCAGTAGCATGTGTAGGCTTGCTCACTCCAAACGCTCAAGAACTTGCTCGCGTAACAGGTGATCCTACATTCGTTAATGCAAATGTATTGATTTACACATATTTGATTTTGACCTTCGCAGAATTGCTACTTAGCCCAATGGGTATCTCATTTGTAAGTAAAGTAGCTCCACCTAAATACAAAGGTATGATGATGGGTGGTTGGTTCGTAGCTACCGCTATCGGTAACTACCTCGTGTCTATCGGTGGAAACCTATGGGGTGATATGCCATTGTGGGGAGTATGGAGCGTATTTGTTGCCGTTTGCGCAATAGCTGCAATATTCATGTATTCTATGATGAAAAAACTTGAAGACGCCACTAAATAAACTTGACACATATGAATGAAAATTTGATTCAAGCTCTTACATCATATACAAGCACTCTGGAGCAGCAACTAGCTGCTCTAGAGGCTCGTGTTAAACAGTTAGAAGAGCAATTGGTAAATGTTAAAAGTCTAAATGAAGTAGCTAACGAACAAATCGCTGCTCTTCAAGCAGAGATTACTACTTTGGCAAGCACTCAAACTGTAGTATCAACAGACCAGGAACCAGATGTGGAAATTGAGTTTATCCTAGACGAAGAGACACAAGACACAGAGGTAAAGGAAGAAACCACAGAAGAAAGTTCTGAGGAATCTACAGACAATGCTATACCAGTTACAGAAGTTTTGATTGTAGCAGAAGAGCCTCAAGAAATGGTTTTAGAAACTGCATTTTCGGAAGAACCAGAAGGAGATGATGATATAACTACAGCACCTTCAAAAGAGATTGAAGATGTTCCGAAAGTATCTGTAGTGAACGAAGCTCCAGAAGAGGTAGCAGAGGAGGCATCCGAGGTGGCACCAACGGAAACAACAGAAGAAGTAGAAGAATTGGAAGTAGCAGAAGAGAAAACTGAAGAGAAAGAGGTTGCTCCAAGTACTCAATCTACTCTAACGGGTCCAGCTGTTCAAGATATCCGTCAAGCTATTGCATTGGGTGATCGTTTCTTGTTTCAACGTGAGCTCTTTGCTGGAAACGGAGAACAAATGCAACGTACCTTGGACGAACTCAATGGTTTGCAAACACTGCAAGAAGCTATGGACTATATCAACCAAAACTTTGCTTGGGACTTGGAATCTAGCGCAGCTGAACTATTTATAAATGTATTAAAAAGACGTTTTAATTAACCATAAGAAAGTATAGTCGTGTTATACATCGTACCCACACCAGTTGGCAATCTGGAAGACATCACCTTTCGAGCGTTACGCATTTTGAAAGAAGTGGACTTGATTCTAGCAGAAGACACTCGTACATCGTCTGTCTTACTCAAGCACTTTGACATACATACGCCACTAAAAAGTCATCATAAGTTCAACGAACACGAGACCAGTGACGATATGGCGAAGCGTATAGCTGCAGGTATGACCGTTGCATTGATTTCAGATGCGGGTACACCTTGTATTTCAGATCCAGGTTTCTTACTCGTGCGCGCGTGCATTGAAAAAGGTGTAGAAGTGCAATGTCTTCCAGGCGCTACAGCTTTTGTTCCTGCTTTAGTAAATTCAGGACTGCCCAATGACCGATTTTATTTCGAAGGATTTCTTCCACAGAAAAAGGGTCGTCAAACACGCATAAAAAACCTAGCAGAACTAACGCACACGATGATTATCTATGAATCACCTTTTCGATTAGTTAAGACACTAGAGCAATTGGCTGAATTCATGGGTAATGATCGTCGTGCAAGTGTTAGTCGTGAAATTAGCAAACTTCACGAAGATACACAACGTGGTACTCTGGCTGAATTAGCCGCACACTACAAGCAAACACCACCCAAGGGGGAAATTGTGCTGATTGTAGAAGGAATTAAAGATTAGAGCAAGCCATCAGGCTAGATAAAAAATGAGTAATCTGCAAGTTAAAATATTAGCAAAAGAAACCGCCATATACGGTGCCTCATCTATTGTTGGAAAATTTCTAAACTGGATGTTGGTACCACTATATACCTATGTATTGGAACAACAATCTGATTATGGTATTGTAACCAATCTATATGCATGGACTGCATTGTTGCTAGTGATTCTTACATATGGAATGGAAACAGGTTTCTTCCGTTTTGCTAACAAAGAGGGCGAAAATCCACAATCTGTTTTCAGCACCTCTCTCATAACATTGTTTTCAACCTCATTGTTGTTTGGAGTAGTATGTGTACTATGGCAAACACCAATAGCAAATGCGTTAGGATACCCTAATCATACAGAATTTATTGCTATGTTAGGTGTGGTAGTTGCTATTGATGCTTTTGCTAGCATACCATTTGCCTACTTGAGATACAAAAAGCGTCCGTTACAATTTGCTAGTTTCAAATTGCTGTTCGTTTTTCTTAACATTGCTCTCAATATATTTTTCCTTATTATTTGCCCTAAAATTCAAGACTGCTCTATTATTGCATCTTGGTACAATCCTAACTACGGTGTAGGTTATGTATTTGTCGCAAACATACTTGCTACTGGCATTCAAACATTATGTCTAATTCCTTGTATAATAGAAGGTTTCAAGCATAACCCTAACGATCAGGATAGACCGGTAATATTCTCTTGGTCATTACTCAAGCGACTATTAAAATACTCTTTGCCTCTTCTCATACTAGGTGTGTGTGGTATTATGAATCAGACGCTTGATCGTATTCTATTTCCTGTTTTCTATTCAGGCGATGATGCAGAGGCGCAATTGGGTATATATGGAGCGTGTTTCAAAGTTGCAATGGTGATGATGATGTTCACTCAAGCATTTCGTTATGCTTATGAGCCATTTGTCTTTGCAAAACATAAAGATAAAAAGTCCGTTGAAGCATATGCTGATGCGATGAAATATTATATCATCTTCTCGTATATGATATTACTAGGAATGATATTCTACCTTGACTTGCTTAAATTTATTATTCACCCTTCTTATTGGGAGGGTCTTCGAATTGTCCCCATAGTACTGTGGACCTATATTTTCCAGGGAATATACTTCAATTTAAGTTTCTGGTATAAATTGACAGATAAGACACAGTGGGGTGCATATTTCTCTATACTAGGTGTGATTATCACATTTACCCTACAGGCAATATTTGTTCCGCGTATTGGCTATATTGCTTCCGCTGCAAGCAGCACCGTATGTTATCTTATCATTATGACTTTATCTTACATCATTGGACGCAAGCATCTAAACATACCATACGATATGCGTCGCATAGGTTTGTACACTATAGCAGTTATTATATTATTAGCTATATACTATGGAATAACCCATTTCATCGCACTCAATGATTGGGCAAAAATGGGATTAGGAACCATATTATTTGTTTTGTATTGTATTATTTTCTATAAATTAGATTTTTATGTTTTCAGGAATCGTGGACGCAATGGCTCAAGTAATCAAGATTGAGCAGGAGCAAAGCAATAAACACTTCACTTTACGCAATCCATACCCACAAGCAATGGGTATAGATCAGTCTATAGCACATAATGGTGTATGCTTGACGGTTGTAAGCAACGAGGGAGATAATTATGTGGTTACAGCTATGCAGGAAACACTAAATCGCAGCAATTTAGGTGTGATTAAAGAAGGTGATTGGGTCAATCTTGAACGAGCAATGGTATTAGGCGATCGCCTTGATGGTCATATAGTACAAGGACATGTTGATCAGACCGCATGTTGCATAGAGGTAAAAGAAACAGATGGTAGTTGGTACTTTCGCTTTGAGTACGAACACACTCCCGATATGCCTGAACGCGGATATTTCTGCGTAGATAAAGGCTCTGTATGCATTAATGGTGTTAGTTTAACCGTATGTGACCCTGAAGTAAAAGGAGATAAAGGGTATGTAAGCGTATGTATCATTCCATACACATATGAGAATACAAACTTCCGTGATATTAAAGTAGGAACGATTGTTAATTTAGAGTTTGATATCATAGGTAAATATTTTGCTAGAATGAACCAACTATACAAACAAGTATAAACATTAAATTATATATAAATTATGGACAAAATTAGTTATGCTATTGGCCTCAGCATGGGCCAAAACTTGATGGGAAGTGGTGTTACTTCTTTAGAATATGCTGATTTAGCAGCTGGCATCAAAGATGTATTAGAAAAAAACAAACCACAAATTTCTTACCAAGAAGCTCAAGAGGTTTTAGGTAAGTTCTTTAGTGAGTTAGAAGAGAAGATCGTAGGCGAAGCAAAAGCTGCTGGCGAAGCTTTTCTTGCAGAAAATGCAAAAAGAGAAGGAGTTAAAGTAACTGAAAGCGGTCTACAATACGAAGTTATTGAAGAGACTATTGGTCAAAAGCCAAAAGCTACTGACAAGGTACGCGTTCACTATGAAGGTACCCTTGTAGATGGCACAGTATTTGACAGTTCATACAAGCGTGGTGAAAGCATCACTTTTGGCCTTAACCAAGTTATCAAAGGATGGACCGAAGGTCTACAATTGATGTCTATCGGTAGCAAGTATAAACTCTATTTGCCATACCAACTCGCATACGGAGAGCGTGGTGCAGGTGCAAATATTCCTCCATATTCAACCCTCATCTTTACCGTAGAATTATTAGGTATTGAATAAAAAAATTGACAAAAATGTTTAAGAAAATAAGTATTCTTACTTTGGCATTGTGCAGTTTTGTATTGGTAGCCAAAGGAAAAAGCATCCCTTCATATGATGTCATACTTGGCAACCAGAATGATAGTATCAACTACACTCTTGGTTTAATCAATGGATATCAAATCAAGATGAGTTACCTTCGAAATGATTCATCAAAGATGGATGTGGCTATCACAGAATTTGCAGATGCTTTGCAACGCGGCTACGATGGTAAAATTCAAACATTAAGCGACGCTGCAAACATTGGAAAACAACTTGGTATATCAATAAAAGAATCAGAAAAAGAGGGTTTAGCAAATAACCCAGCTTGGACTCTTAATGAGAAGTTATTCTTCAATGGTTTACTCAATGGTTTAGACAATGATAGTTCGATAATGACAGATGAGTTTGCGATGGAGTATTTTCAAAAGCAATACGAAGCATCAGCTCTTTCCAATGATAGTATTGTAGCCAGAGCAACTATCAAAAGTACATGTCCTACAAAGGCCAAAAAGATTGTCCTTAAGACTCAAAATGATAGTCTCAATTATGCCTTTGGCTTACTTAATGGTCAACAAATAGCAGAATACTATTTGAATAAAGATGATAAAACCAAGTGCATAAAAGAATTTATAGAGCACATCAATCTTGCACTAAAAAGCAAGGTGCATTACCCACAGTTAGTTGAAATGGGTGAACAAATGGGTATGACAATCAAAGCGCAAGAACCTAATGGACTTATTGGCGAAGCAAGTTTGACGACTAATTTTACACTCATCAAACGAGGTTTTATCAATGGTATCTTGAATGTAGATACAAATTGGAATAACGAATTGGCTAATGAATACATTCATACCACAATGACTAATATCAAGTATGGTAAAGCAATTAAAGAAGGTGAAACATTCTTGGCAGAAAATGCCAAAGAAGAAGGCGTAATGGTAACAGAAAGCGGACTTCAATATAAAGTTATCACTTTGGGTGAAGGTCCAAAACCAACCGCTGAAAACAAAGTTAAAGTGCACTATCATGGAACTTTGATTGATGGTACAGTATTTGATAGTAGCGTTGAACGTGGTGAGCCAATCACATTTGCGCTGACACAAGTCATACAAGGTTGGACAGAAGGACTGCAACTAATGCCAGTCGGCAGCAAGTTTATATTCTACATTCCTCATCACCTAGGATATGGAAGCCAACCTGCTGGTTCAATTGACCCATACTCTACTCTTATTTTCGAGGTAGAACTTTTAGGTATTGAATAATATAAACAATTATAAATATAACAATGAAAAAAATTAGTATTCTTGTCATTGCAGCAGTTGCAATGATTGCGTGCGGAAAAACATACTCCGCAAAAGATGTTAAACTTAACAACCAAGCGGATAGTATGAACTATGCGTTAGGATTTGTCAACGGATCTCAAATTAAAATGATGTTCCTACGCAACGATTCATCTGCCAAAGCTGTAAGTGAATTTGTTGACGCACTAGAACGCGGTTACAAAGGCAAAACAGAAGAATTAGGTGACATCGAAAACATGGGTTACAATTTCGGTATTACAATTAAGCAGTTTGAAAAAACAGGTTTGATAGACAATCCTGCTCTCACTCTTAACGAAGAAATTTTATTCCAAGGTTTGGTTAATGGTCTTAATCAAGATTCTACCATGATGAACTTTGAATCTGCACAACTATATTTATCTACTGAACTACAAAACCCAGCAATGTCAAACGATAGCACTGTCAAAGCTGACAAACCTATCACTAGCAAATGTCCAACAGAAGCTAAACAGATCCAACTTACCAACAAAATGGATAGTTTAAACTACGCTTTTGGTTTTTTGAACGGTGTTGGACTTGCACAATTTATTGCAGCTAACGATAGTCTAGAAGCGGCAAAACCTGAATTCATCAAGTACGTCAATAAGGCTATTTCAACTAAATATGAATATCCTAACTTGGTACTCCAAGGAGAGCAATTTGGTAAACAACTCCAATCTTTAGATACAGTTGGCTATTTCCGTGAAGCTAATATTACAGTTAACTACGAGTTGTTTAAACAAGGTGTAATCAACGGATTATTAGGAGCAGACAAACAAATGACCATAGACGTAGCAGAAGCATATCTTCAAGAAGTCATAATGAATATCTTGTATAAAGAATCAAAAATAGAAGGTGCTAAATATCTAGAAGAGAACGGTAAACGTGAGGGCGTTACTACTACTGCTAGCGGTTTGCAATACGAGGTAATCAAGATGGGAAAGGGCGAGAAACCTACTGCTACAGATAAAGTTAAAGTACACTACCATGGTACTTTGACCAACGGTACTGTATTTGATAGTAGCGTAGAGCGTAAAGAACCTATAACCCTTGGACTTACACAAGTTATCGCAGGTTGGACAGAAGGTTTGCAACTCATGCCAGTTGGTAGTAAATTCAAATTCTACATTCCACATCACTTAGGATATGGAAGCCAACAACAAGGTCAACAAATTCCACCATTCTCAACTCTTATTTTTGAAGTAGAACTTCTCAGCATAGAGAAATAATAATAGTATGGGCATCATCGCCAAACAAAGTATACGAGGCACCATCGTCACCTATCTAGGGGTGGCGGTGGGCTTTGTTACTACCTTCTTCGTTTTGACCCGTTTCCTCACGGCAGAGGAGATAGGTCTTGCACGTGTATTGGTGGATGCCGCAACACTATTTATAGGACTTGCCCAATTGGGCACATCTGCTTCTATCATTCGATTTTATCCGCATTTCAAAAGTTCAGGAGTTCCGGAGTTTAGGAGTTCAGACACTTCTAAACCAACACAAAGCGCATCCGAGCATGGTTTCTTCTTCTGGACGATTCTTATTCCTCTCGTGGGTTTTGTACTTTTCACAGTAGTCTACTGTGCATGCTATACTCCTCTTAGTCAATGGTTTGGTGAAAAATCCCCACTATTTGTAGATTACTACTACATGGTGTTGCCAATGGCATTCTTCATGCTCTATCAAACGGTATTTGAGACTAACGCCAATGTTCGTATGCATATCGTTGTTCCACGAGCTGTTCGCGAGCTAATAACACGCATTGGACTATTGGCAGCATATCTACTCTACTCTTTCCGCGTGGTGGATATTGATGGTTTCGTCATTGCCTTGTGTGCGGTGTATGCCATAGCGATGCTCTGCAATATCGTTTATTTATTTTCGTTAGGCGAAGTATCGCTACGTCCTGATTGGCAATACATTAAAGATAACCCTCAACTAGTCAAGCAATACGGACTATATACCGGTTTCTTGCTCGTTTCGGCAGTAACTTCTGTACTAGCTCCTACTCTATCTAGTTTCTTTATTACGGCAGAGATGGGACTGAATTATACAGGTATCTTTGCCATAGCTACCTATATCGCAGTGATGGTTAGTATTCCTTATCGTTCTGTGACAGCTATCGCTGCGCCACAATTGGCAAATGCAATCAAGAATAATAACCAAACCGAAATCACCCACCTCATGCAACAAGTCAGTAGTAACCTGCTACTTATTGGTGGTATGATATTATGTGCTATTTGGCTCAATATTGACTTGATTTTCCACATCCTACCCAATGGGTCCACCTATGCCGAAGCGCGTTCAGTGGTGATGATGTTAGGGGTAAGTCAATTGATTATAGCTACTTGTTCGTTTACCTTAAGCACCCTTAACTACTCGCGTTTCTACGCTTTCTCATTATTGTTTTCAGTAATCCTTACAATATCTTCTATTTTGCTCAACAATGCTCTCATTCCACAGTTCGGAATGGATGGTGCAGCATTGAGTAATTTGATATCTTATGCAGTGTATTTCCTACTGATTGTAGTGACAGTCCGTGGTACCATTCATACACCAACATTTACTACTCAACACTTGAAGATTATTCTTCTATTAGTGACGGTATTTATTTTGAATTATCTATGGCAGAACTACCTGCCAATCAACAATATATGGACTAGCTGTATCCTCCGAACAACAATACTAATGGGCGGAGCTTGTGCTGTAGCATGGTTCAAGAATCTCTCCCCAGAAATTACCCAACAAGTGCGTAATTTAGGTAAAAAATTAAAGGTTAAAGGCAAAGAATAATGCGTTATTTTATTAAGTTTTCATATTTAGGAACAGAGTTTCATGGTTCACAACGCCAGCCTAATGGGATTACGGTGCAAGAGACTATGGAGCTGGCCCTCAAGATGCTCTTCCGCGAGGAGGTTCCTCTCACTTTCGCTGGTCGCACAGATGCTGGCGTCCACGCCCGTGAGATGTATGCGCATTTTGACCTAGCTGATAGTAAATTGCCAATAGCCAATAATCTCGTTTTCCGTCTCAATGGAATCCTCCCCAACTCTATTGCTATTTACGATATTGTGCCAGTAACTGATGAGGCACATGCCCGTTTTACCGCTAAAAGTCGCACATATGAATATCATATAGTGGATCACAAAGATCCATTTATACACGATTTGGCTACTCGCGTTCGTCCAGGATTGGACTT
Source organism: Paludibacteraceae bacterium (assembly GCA_017560605.1). The sequence goes on along the minus strand of JAFZEQ010000031.1, from coordinate 1,941 downwards.
TGACGCAATGAACAAGGCAGCAAAGTATCTTATTGGCAAACAAGACTTTGCATCATTCTGCCGCAGCAATACGGATGTAAAAACTACGATTTGTGACTTGACCTATGCCCATTGGGAAATTAAGGAGAATGGTCATGCAGTGTTTACTATTACGGCAGACCGATTCTTGCGCAACATGGTGCGTGCTGTAGTGGGTACATTGTTTGAAGTAGGTCGTGGTAAGATAACCATTGAGCAGTTCGCAGAGATTATTACACAACACACCCGCACCGCAGCAGGAGACTCTGCCCCAGCGGAAGGTTTGTACTTGACTAAAATAGTCTATCCTGAAGAAATTTGGGTGTAAGTATCATTTCTTAAAGGGTATTGTACGAAGCCGTAATAAACCCGTAATAAACCCGTAATAAACCCGTAATTGACAAAGAATATTCCCTACACCAAAGGTAAACTAAGAGTATACAATCACAATATAGAAGACTCCATCGAATACAAACTCGATGGAGTTTTTTTGCAAAAAACTGAGATTATGCCATACACCTCTTGCATATATACAAGATTTTTCGTAACTTTGCACGCTAATTTATACACACGAATATGAAACTAGAAGAAATACTTATTCCACAGGTACAAGAGGCTGTCAAAGACCTCTATGGTATTGAGATAACTGCTCAGCAAGTGCAGTTACAAAAAACACGTGCAGAATTCGAAGGTGACATCACTCTTGTGGTGTTCCCATTTGTGAAAGCTGCACGCAAAGCACCAGCAATGGTGGCACAAGAGTTGGGCGAGAAGCTATTGGAGTTCAGAAGTTCAGGAGTTCAGGAGTTCAATGTTGTAGAGAAATACAACGCTGTACAAGGATTCCTTAACCTCAGTATAGCACAAGGCTACTGGGTAGAGCAACTTCAAGCTATTGCAGAGAACACAGAGTACGGCCAACTCTCACGCGGTGATGGTGAGAAGCCACTTATGATGGTAGAGTACTCATCTCCAAATACAAACAAGCCACTTCACCTTGGTCACGTGCGCAACAACTTACTTGGCTACTCTATTGCTAAGATTCAAGAGGCAAACGGTTGGAACGTAGTGAAGACCAATATCGTGAACGACCGTGGTATTCACATCTGCAAGTCAATGCTCGCTTGGCAGAAGTTTGGCAACGGCGAGACTCCAGAGAATAGCGGAAAGAAAGGTGACCACTTGATTGGCGACTATTATGTACGCTTTGATATAGAGTACAAGGCTCAAATCAAGGAGCTAATGGCTCAAGGCATGGATGAGGAAACAGCCAAGAAAGAGGCTCCACTCATCAAAGAGGCACAAACTATGCTCGTAAAATGGGAGCAAAACGACCCTGAGGTACGTGCTCTTTGGCAAAAGATGAACGAGTGGGTATATGCCGGTTTTGATGAGACCTACAAACAAATGGGTGTAGGTTTTGACAAAATCTATTACGAGAGCGATACTTACCTCGTTGGTAAAGGCGAAGTAGAACGCGGATTGGCAAAGGGTGATTTCTATCGTCGCGAAGATGGTAGTGTTTGGGCTGACCTAGCAGAGAACGGGCTCGACGAGAAACTTCTTCTCCGTGCAGACGGCACCTCAGTATATATGACCCAAGATATTGGTACAGCCAAGCTCCGCTTTGAGGACTACCCTATCGACAAGATGGTGTATGTAGTGGGTAACGAGCAAGAGTACCACTTCAAGGTATTGAGTATCCTGCTTGACCGCCTAGGTTTCCCATTCGGCAAAGAGTTAGTACACTTTAGCTATGGTATGGTAGAGTTGCCAAACGGTAAGATGAAGAGCCGTGAGGGAACAGTGGTAGATGCCGATGATTTGATGGCACAAATGATTGCGGACGCTAAAGAGATTTCTAAAGATAAGGTTAACACCTTGCCTGATATCACTGAAGATGAAGCTAACGAGATTGCTCGT
>JAFZEQ010000030.1 GCA_017560605.1 Paludibacteraceae bacterium | reverse complement strand
GGCGTTGCAGAAGGCAAAGCCATGGATATCATGCAAACTGCTCAATTGTTGGGCTTTGACACCGTAGTTAAAGGTGTAACCAACGACTACAGCCAAACAGCTGGTTCTGATGTAGTAGTTATCACTTCTGGTCTTCCACGTAAACCAGGTATGACTCGTGAGGAACTTATCGGTGTAAACGCTGGTATCGTGAAGAGCGTAGCTAACCAAATCCTCACCTACTCACCTAACGCAATCCTTGTTGTAGTATCTAACCCTATGGATACTATGGCTTACCTCACATACAAGGCACTAGGTTTGCCACGTAACCGTGTCATCGGTATGGGTGGTGCTTTGGATAGCAGCCGTTTCAAATATTTCTTGAGCCAAAAACTTGAGTGCAATGCTAATGAGGTTGAAGGTTTCGTAATCGGTGGTCACGGTGATACCACTATGATTCCTATGACTCGTTTTGCTACCTACAAAGGTATGCCAGTTAGCGAGATGATTAGCGCTGAGGAGCTTGAGCAAGTAGCAAAAGACACTATGGTAGGTGGTGCTACATTGACAGGTCTTCTTGGTACAAGTGCATGGATGGCTCCAGGTGCAGCAGCTGCTGCAGTAGCTGACAGCATCATCAACGATCAAAAGAAGATGATCCCATGTTCTGCTTACCTCGAAGGTGAGTATGGCTATAACGATATCACTATCGGTGTTCCATGTATCATAGGTAAAAACGGTATTGAGAAGATCGTTGAGTTGCCATTGAACGAGGCAGAGAAAGCATTGTTCGCAGCTAGCGAAGAGGCTGTTGCAAAAACTACTGCAATACTCAAAGAGATCGGTTCACTCTAAAAATGTTAACTATAAAAAGAAATGAGCGTCCTTAATAGGCGCTCATTTCTTTTTGTCTTATCTCTTGTAAGAGAATGTTATTTTGTTTCTTTTCCTTGTATAAACTACATTCTAACTCAACAATAACAGGAGTCAGCTGCTCTCTACCTTGTTCATCTGCTAGAAAATATTGCTTGCGTAAATCCTCTAATTGTAATTCATCTGTATTGATTTTATTTTCTGCCTTTTCCCAATTTTCAAACAGAGAATATGCTTCGTTTGACTTAAATTGTTCAGCAACCGTATAGACAACAGAATCATTGAGCACAAAATAAAAGTCACCAGCCCCACCTTCTACAAACATATTTAATGAGTCTACGACACTAGACTCCGACAAAGATTCCTCGTCATCATCAACCTGATTATCTTTAGCTACATCCCACGCTCGTAATTGTGCATATTTAATTAATTCAGCTGACTCTAGATCTTTCCAATACTGTTTTTTCTTTGGAATTAGATATGTATATATATGCACATATCCAGCAGGAGCAAAGCGATCTGTTGCTAAATAACCTTTTTGTTGTGACTCATCTAAAACAAGCATATATTCATTATAAGATGAGTTATAAGGTAAGCCTATATTATCAGGATCGGTATATACTTCAGTCGTTACATTGTATCGTGAGATATAGATATCTAATCCTCCAAAACCTTCTGGCGATTCTGCGGCAAAATAAAGTGTAACACCATCAGTTAATAAATAAGGAGATGATTGCTTACTAGTAAAATTGATATTTCTAGGCAATTCTTCTGGCTCGGTCCAAGTATCTATTAAACGATGAGTAGAATAGATCTTTTGAGTAGAACCATCGTTCTTTGCTAGAAGACGATAATCACCTCGCGCGTTTGTATATTCTAAACCAGATGGAACTTCATATTTCAACTGACCAGCCTCTGCCGACATGACACAATATTCTAACATCTTGTCAATAGGGACCAAAACGGAATCTATTACTGTAATGCGCTCCACTCGACGCAAATAACGCTGCACTATTTCTGCACGTGCAATCAGTTGAGCCACCTGCGGCTCCTCTTCTATATCCTTTCCGATCAATGAAAGATACTTGGTATATGCTTCAATTGCAGCATCTGGGTTTAATTGTCGTACATAGACATCTCCAATGGGACAATACTTGGCCTTGTAATTTGTAGGTAATTTACGATAATACTCTAACGCAGTTTTCAAATCGCCAAGTTCCTGTGAGCATCGTGCATAGTGAAATATAGCATGTGAATTATTAGGGCTACTCTTTAGCAAGGCAGCATACTTCTCTCGTGCCTGCTTATAATTGCCGGCCTTAAAAAGCTTATCAGCAGCTGTGTTCTGCGCAACAAGCATTGCAGCTGAACACAAAAAAACTATAACTAGGTAAAATTTTCGCATAATCATTTGCAAAGGTACAACTTTTTTTTGATATATGAAAAAAAAATAGTAATTTTGCAGCATATGAAACATATTCGCATAATATCACCATCTGGAGTTATTGCACCAGATTATATTACCCGAGCTCAAGAGCGACTTGAGAGCTGGGGATACCGTGTAAGTATAGGTAAACATGCTATGCAGCAATATGGTCGTTTTGCTGGTACCACAGAACAACGATTAAGTGATATAAACGAAGCACTAGCTGACCCTTCTATAGACATCATACTATGTAGTCGAGGAGGATATGGTTTACAGCAAATATTGGATAAAATTCAACTGCCAACACGCCCAAAGACGGAATGGCCATTGATAGTTGGTTACTCTGATATCACAGAACTACACAGTTTAATGTCTCTACATGGTGTAGAGTCCTTGCACATGTCCATGTGTAAAGACATCAGCGAATTAGCCGACGACGATCCTACGCTAAAAGCTATGAAAGAAGCTCTAAAAGGCGAAAATAAAGACAATCGATTAATCATCGGCGGCAACCTAAGCGTATTATATGGATTACAAGGTACCCCATGGGACCTTAATCATATTATAGATCAATTGGATAGCGCCCCTATCCTACTCATTGAAGATATTGATGAGGCACACTATCATATAGATCGCATGATGAATAACCTACGCATGAGTGGTGTATTAGGACGCATCAGTGGGTTAATCGTAGGGCATTTCACAGATTGCGCAATAGACGAACGTATGGGATGTACTATTGAAGAAACCATATTACAAGCCGTTGCTGAATACGATTACCCTATCCAACTACGTGCTACAGTTGGACATGAAATGCCAAATACTCCCATCTTTTTAGGAAAAAGACCAAACTAGAAACGAGAGGCTAGATACTCTTGTTCGCTTTGTCCAGGTGTTGGATAGAATTCTGCCTTATCAAGTAATCCTAAAGCAGCTAGATCCATTATCGTTGAATAACCACTACGTGCAACAATCTTAGTTGCATTTTGCATCTCAACAATCAACTCGTTGTCAGATAGGTGAGGTACAATCGTTACCTTGCCTCGTTGGATACGAGTTGGAGGGCGATGCACCAAACCTTGAACCAACAACATTGTTTCTCCCGTTTTTTCTGCTCGATCCAATAACTGACGTTCGAAGATAGAACGCTGCGGTTCCAACCCTGATAAGATAGCTAACGTGAAACAATCATCCCTTCGGTATCCCTTCGGTATCCCTTCGGGAATGACAAAGCGAGAAAGCGGTCCAATATACTTAGCACGAGCATCGAATTTTCTGCCATGGCATAGCTCACCAGCCAGATTGGAGTTTCGATCCTCATAATCAGGGACCCATACTTCATGATACCTTTTATATACGCACGCATGTAGCGCACGCGCGATAGGCTGAAATATACGTAAACGTTTTGGCAAACGCACATACAATTGGTGTGTGATATAAACACAGCGCGTTTGTTTTGAAAACAGGCCGAAACGATTATCTGATACTATTAAATCAAAATGCTCGATTGCAAGTTGCTTGCGTAGATAATAGTGATCCGCAATAGTAAAGCGCAGCAATGCAGGTATGGCACGCAGATAAAATCCTCTCTGTGCAGAGTTGGCTGAATAGCTTAATTCTAAAGAAGGTAGATTAACAACTCGAAGATCGGGAAAGTGCCGACGCAATAGTGTCAAACTATCACCATCACCCCCTAAAACAACCTCATCGCCATTATCTAAATAGTGACGAATCAATGGAATACATCGGGTGGCATGCCCCAATCCCCAATTGAGTGGTGCTATAAGAATTTTCATGCAGAAACAATAACCTCGATTCCTTTATCTCGCAGAGGTTGTGCAATCTGTTGCATTTGATCAGCAGGAATTTTACTCAATGTCTGCAATGGAGTAGTACGATCAATTACATATATCATTACCTGTTTAGGACGCAATCGTTCGACAGCTTTGTACCATGCGTCCAATTGCTCAGGTGTAGTATTATCAATGATTTGGCCTTTATACTCTCCTTTTAAGAAACAAGTTTGCAGCGTAAAATCTCCGCCAAAAACCGATAGTTTGTCTATTAACTTATCTACCGTAAGATCATTATTAACAGGTCTATCAATCAAATGCATGGTTTGATTGATAGCTGAGTCAAGTTTTAAAATACGGTTATCACATAGCCATAGTGCCTTTATGACATCTTCACGCATGAGTTGGGTTGAATTGCTCAAAACCGACACTTTAGCTTTCGGACAATACTGATCTCGCAAAGAGCAAGTATCCTGAATTATTCCCAAGAAATCTGGATGCAATGTTGGTTCACCATTACCACTAAATGTAATTACATCAGGCATAGGCTCGCCTGCAGTCTGCATAGACAATAATTGTTGTTCCAATGACAATTTGACTTGCAAACGAGTAGGCAATTCAGGGTGTAATACAGGCTCATTCCAACCACATTCGCAATATACACAATCAAATGTACAAATTTTCGCATTCGTAGGCATTAGATTAATACCTAACGATATGCCTAAACGACGTGATCGAATGGGACCATATATAATAGATGAAAATAACATTTGCAATAATTGGTTATACGTATTTATACTATCACTCGGTTGCCAAGAGCCTTACATAATTGACTTCGAATCTCGTATAAGAGCGGTTGTTGCTCCAAAATAGTGGTCTGCAATTGCCAGTCACCACGTTCTTGTGCCTCTTTAAGCATTTGTTGGAGAGCATCTATTCGTTCGTTAACGATCGTGTACTTCAACTCTAACAAAAGACGTTGAGTCAATTCTGGCAAGAGTTCTCTCTCGTCACGTTCAACTTCTTGCACCACATTTTCAGAAATACCTTGTCTACTATAGATACGACTTAACTGATACTTATCGGCAATCATCTCCACAGCAAACTGGTTGATATTAGGATCAGGATGATGTTGGAAAAATGTGGTTGCAACAAATCCATCCTCATAGTTATTGGAGAACTCATTGATGATCTGTTTGTATAATGGATTCTCTATTTCAATATTATCATTACGCAACTCATTAATGATATATTCGCCTGCAGAAACTGTGCGTCCATCTGGCCATTTATATATGATATATTCGCCATGTCTAACAATAACCTGAAGCAAATTTAGTATATTCTTTTCCTTGTGTGTAAGTACTTGTGGAACGACAACTAGTTTTGGTGGTTGATTTGCACCAGCGTTATCCTCCTCTTTATCTTCAGTCACTTTAAGATTAGGAGATTTTCCTGCCTTCTTCTGTTTGAGATTCTCAACATATTTTGCACGAAGTGTACGAACTTGTTTTGCTAATATATCTTCAGGGAAAGCCAATAGTGCCGCCGTGTCTTTTACATAAACCTGTCGTTTGATGATATCTGGTATCATTGCGATAGAATTAGCTATCGTTGTGATCATCTCTGAACGTTTGGTAGGATCATTCTCGGCCTCTTCAGAAAGGAGTTTTGTCTTAAAACGAATAAAATCTTGTTGGTTTTTCTCCAAGAAAGTCTGCAAATCATCAGCATTATGTTTGCGTGCGAAACTATCTGGGTCTTCACCTTCTGGTAGAAGAATGACGCGAATATTAAGTCCTTCCTCTAACATCATATCAATACCACGCAAAGCTGCTTTGATACCAGCTTTATCACCATCATATAGAAGAGTTATATTCTCTGTAAATCGATGAATTAAACGAATCTGTTGGTGCGTTAATGCTGTACCACCAGATGCAACAACATTCTTAATTCCAGATTGAACTAGTTGAATAACATCCATTTGCCCCTCTACTAGGTAGCACATATTTTGACGAGAAATCTCTTGCTTGGCTTGGTATAAACCAAATAGTTCGTTATGTTTTTCATAAATAAGAGATGTAGGTGAGTTGACATACTTACCAGCCTTGTCGTTCTGTACTAGCAATCGTCCCGCAAAACCTACGACTTTGCCACTCACTGAGATAAATGGAAAGATCACTCGTCCGTGAAATCGATCATACAACCTTCCATCTTGACTTTTTGAACAGACGCCAGTACCTATATATGGAGGATTGACTGAATCATTGACAAGATACTTCTCTGCATATCCAGCGTTGGTAGCCACCTCATAGAATTTAACCTTTTCTGGCGAATAACCTATTTGAAACAGCTTAATGATATCATCTCGCAATCCTCTTTGGCGTAAATAACTTAAAGCGATAGAAGTACCTTCGGGAGTCTGCGTAAGCTGCTCTTGGAACCATTTATTGGCAAAATCATTTACAACAAACATTGACTCGCGATCATCTTGCTTCTGTTGCTCCTCGGGGGTTAGTTCGCGTTCTTCAATTGTGATGTGATAGATTTGAGCCAACATTCTGATAGCCTCAATATAAGAACATTGTTCAATTTCCATGACAAATTGAACTGGACCACCAGCTTTGGTACAACCAAAGCACTTGTATATGCCTCTTGATGGAGATACAGTAAACGAGCCTGTTTTTTCGTTATGGAATGGACATAAACCTATTAGATTGGCACCCTTTTTCTTCAAATTTACATACCTACCAACAACTTCTTCAATCTTAGCTGCTTCGTAAATTCGGTTAATCGTTTCTTTGGGAATCATAATTTTAATAGTTGAAAGTTTATAGTTTAAGTTCTTAGTGCATTACTTTGACTGCCAGAAATAGACACCTAATTTTATCTGCCATTGGTCAAAACGGCCGCGAGTACGTGGATTTCCTTCACCAACTACTTGGTCAAATTGATATGCTTTGTAAGGATTGATTATACCAAAATCATATCCACCACGAATAAAATAACGCTCGTATTGAAAACCTGCACCAACTCCCCAAGTGACGTTAACACGCTTGAGGGCATTGTCCTTCATATCATCGACAGAAAAGAGATTCTGATCGTTTTCTAGTACAACCTCTTTGCCATTATCCTTAAAGTTTCTTTTGCTGAAGTCTAGTCCACATTGCAAAGTAGGACCAGTATAGAGAATCACCCAAGTATTTTGAGCTATCTCAAACTTGTATTGCCAGTCAACAGGAATCTCCAATTGATGATAGAAACTTTTGCTGCGTGTTTTAGGATAAGGAAGTTTTCCAACAGATGACCAATCGGAAGTATTAGCGCCAAAAGTATAGTTAAGTCCCATGCTTACACCGAAACCATTGATAATAGTAGCATCGTATAGAAGTCCCAGTTTGAGACCATTATATTCGGTAGTATTGAGATTATTCTTTTGCTGAGCTGTATTGAGTCGAGTAGTTGGTTGTGCGTATCCAAGTTGAAAACCGAGAAAATCTTGTGCATTAGCCATAGTACTTAACACTACTACCACAATAAGAAGAAGTATTTTTTTCATTTTAGCCTAATTAATATTTTAGTTGTTTGTATTCCGTTTTTTTGTTCGATCTCGTGATTTTTTATCCGACTCTTCCTCCTCCTCTGTATTTACGGATGCGCTTTGTGCACTAGGACGAGGTGTACGCTGAGGACGCAGGAAAATATCACTAGGTTGACGAGGCCGCTCATGCTCAGCCCAGAAATATGTTACGAGGTATCGATCTTCGTTTGTTGCCTGACTAAAAGGTATCATAACACCAGTAGTCGCCGTTGTGAATACAACACGATTAATATTGCGATCCACGAAATAGACTTTAATAAAACTACTTTGCGTTTTATTCAACCCAACAAAAGTACTATCCTCTTCACGGGGATAAAAGATGGTTTCAGCATTGCCTAAAACATCAACTATATGTATGTCACCATCTTTTAAATATGCACAAACCTCATGCCCAGCTAACTGATTAAATTCTTGCTCGTCCTCTTTCTTAATAGCAATAGAATTTCCTATTCCCTGAATGCGATCAACATCCTTATTTTTGAAGAATATCAATATTGTATCTGCTGATATTTGTTGTTCTTCATTCCAACAAACAGGATTTCCACACAAAGTAGTAATAGAATCTCTACCATTATAATGTGACGAGTCACATAGCATTTGTACATCCTCGCGATAAACACGGACATTTTTATACGCCCTCACATCCACATATGATGTATCTACCCAAATTGTATCAGGCACAGGAAGCACCCATACAGAATCACGAAAAACGCTATCAACCTTAGTTAATCTAAAAGTGGTATATGGTTTTTCCGCTGTATAAAGAGTGTCAGCGTGCATATAGGTATACTTAGTTGTGTCTGACCAATCGACCAACATTGCACTATCGGTAGCATAACCATAATCTTCTTTATCCCATACCTCACCTCTATCGCCAGTTAAAGTTAAATGGTGAGTCGAATCGACACTTTGCATATTTCCCAGGACATAGCCATACCCCATGCGCTTATCGTAATATATAGTATCTCCTGTTAAACTTTTACCATCACTATGAATAATTCGGGAACGTTTGAACAACATAGAGCGTTCAGTCTTGGTATTATACCAGCCATATGTAGAAAGAATGGTAGTCTGTTTCTTGTACACAATACGAGTTGGACTAACCAACAATGCTTGATAGGTTCCTGTATTATAAAACAGTGTGTCAGACTCTAATGTAAATTTAGGATGCACCAACTTAACACCTCCTTTGAATAACGCCTGCTTATCATAAGGCGTATATTGCCCCCAATCCGATGTAAGAGTATTGAGACTATCCTTTATCTTTCCTCCTAAAAAATAGTATGCAATATCTTTCACACGATCATAGTTAAGACTATCTGTTGTCAAAACCGTTCCTCTGTGCACCAAACGAACATGACGACGAAATTTTGCTATTTTGGAATTTCCATCATAATACAAGACATCTCCATAACCTTGCAAGCTATCGCCCTGCACCAAACGAACATTTCCAAATGCATGTAAGGAGTTGCTTTTCTGAAAGAAATAAGCTGAATCACAATACATTAGAGCGGAATCATGACGAAAGCGAACATTACCGCGCAAAATCTGGGCGTCTGGCATTCGGCTCTCATCAAAAGAAAGGGATGCAGACTGTTCAAGATACACCATAGTTCTTTTTCGCTGGGTATATAACTTACAACAGCAAAAAAACAACAACAGTATAACAAACCAATTTCTCAATATTGAATGTCTTCTATTTATCATTCCTCATGCACCCACCCTGGATACTCAAAATCACAACCTCTCCACTCTGGATCTATTGACACATAAATTTCTTTTTGCTTTTTACGAATCCACTTATCAACAGCTTCCGCGCTCAATTTCTGCTGCAACATTTCTCTAACCACCTGAAAATCATCTACGAGATTGGCTTTATGTGCCTCACGCTTTGTTTTTAATTTAACCAACACACATACCTCTTTATTCTTAGCGCGATCCATCATAACAAATGGTAAACTAACTTCACCCTCCTTGAGTGTATAAATTTGCTTAGCAATTTCTGGAGGTAGGTCTTGGTACTCAAACTTACTAGCACCAGTATTCATATTAGTCATCAATCCACCACTCATAACTGTTGATTTGTCTTCAGAGAACTTAGCTACAGCGGCTTCAAAAACCATACCGCTATCTACCACTAATGCACGCACAGAGTCTAATTTAGCAATAGCTCGAATTTTATCATCCGCAGAAAGGCGTGGCTTAAGCAAAATATGGCGACAATTAACACGATCACCCTTGCGCTCGATAAGCTGAATAATATGAAAACCATACTCCGTTTGCACTATACGAGAAACACGCTTGGGGTCAGTGAGATTAAATGCTACATTAGCAAATTCAGTAACTAATTGTCCTTTACCAACAAAACCTAACTCACCACCACGCTTAGCAGACTCTACATCTTCAGAATACAAACGAGCAAGCATACTGAAATCAGCTGTACCACTATGCACGCGCTCCGTGTAGTCACGTAGACGAGCTTTTATACGCTCAGTTTCCTCTAGAGGGACACTAGGTTCTATACTTATAATTTGAACTTCTACTTGCGCGGGAACAACTGGTACCGAATCTATATGAAGAGAATTGTAAAAACGACGAACCTCCGCTGGTGTAGGAGAAATATTCTCGGTCAACTTAGCCTGCATTTGCTGAATAATCATCTGATTGCGCACCATCTCCATCATCTCCTCACGAATTTCGCTACTTGATTTACGAAAATACTCCTCCATCTTCTCTTTGCTACCAATCTGAGAGATATAATAGTTCATACGCATATCAACCTGACTACTTACAGATGACTCATTAACTTCAATAGAATCTAGTTCAGCTTGATGTAAAAACAATTTTTGAATAGCCAATTGCTCTGGGATAACACAATAAGGATCACCAGGAATAGGGGTACCCTCATATTGTGCACGAAGACGCTCCTCCTCCACTTCACTAAGTAAAATAGCCTCCTCTCCTACAATCCAAACAACTTCATCTATCACATTGTCCTGTGCCTGAACCGAAAGAGTTAACAAAGTTAAAAGTATAATTAAATTATTTTTCATATCGTTTTAATTTACCTTTCTTAACTGATTTATCATATAATTCTTGACGAACATTACGAATAAATTCTTTACTACGAGCTCCTAGAATATTTGCTTCAATACTCTTACGAGCATGATCCAGTGGCATTACACTGCCAACAGAACGATAGTCCATCACTTGCAAAAGATAAACATTCATAGAATCTTTAACCTCTATCAGTTTATTCTTTGCGATCACTTGATCTAATTCTGCAATCTCAATAGGAATACAACCAAGAACTTCTTCACGAGACTTCCATTCATTAACAAACAACTCATATCCAACACCGTATTGATAAACATATTTTTCAATAGCCTCAAGCGAAGTCGAACTATTAACACTGGCCAAATTTCGACGCAAATTATCTTGATTTGGTGCATCCAATGGTAGAATAACCAAAGCACCCTTTAATAGCATCTCTCGCAAAACCAATTGCTCTTTATGCGCATCATAATATGCCCTAACTAACGAATCTGACACTTCCAATGACATTTCCTTGGACATTAGCAATTGCTCATACTCATAAATATATAGCGAACGGCGATAGTCCTCTACTAGAGCTTCTATATTACGACTATCCACACGATGAGAACTCTCGAACATCAACAATTCAATTGCCCAATTCTTTATATATTCTTCTGCAATACGTACGCTATCCTCGCCTGAAAATCCATCAGTAAGTTTTTCAAGTTCATCTAGAGTTAGTACTTGACCACAACATTCAGCCACAACATCTGGGCTGTGTTCTGCTTTAAATTTTCCACATGACCACAAACTAACTACACAAAGAGCTAGAACAATAGTGCGAGAAAAAAACAATTCTAATTTCATAAGAAATTCCTTCCTTTGTTTAGTCATATACATTTAGGCCGCAAAGATACAACATTTTTCTTACATATGCAAGCCCCTAGAATCTTTTTCACATAGCCTTAAAGAGAAAAGATTAACTTTTAGTTAATTTTCCTATTTTTTTCAATGTAAAAATGATTTCCATCAATTACTGATGAGTCTGTCATAAAAGTATATTTAGGAGCCTTAACACCATCACAAGACAACCCTACTAGTTCCGGCAAAGTATATTGACTTACTTCAACATGTACCTCATCATAGATGCCTGATTCCAAAATATGTTGCAACAAAATAGCCCCTCCTTCAACTAAAACAGAGTGAACATTACGGGTTGCTAAATCCGATAAAATAAAAGCCCAATCGGTATTGTCTCTATACACAATAGTAGGAGCTTGATCAGAGAATATATTAAAATCTTCTGATAAAACCTTATGGCGATCTAAAGTTACTCGAATAGGATTGCGACCGCTCCATCGTGTAGTTAATAAACTAGGATTATCCAACAATACCGTACGAGTTCCTACCATTATCGACATATTTTCTGCGCGTTTTTGATGCACCAACGGTTTTGATAAAGGAGTAGATATAACCAACGGTTTTCCCTCACGACGAAGAACATCAATATACCCATCCGCAGTTTGCGCCCATTTGAGAATTACATATGGACGATGTTTTGTATGTAGACAAACAAAACGTTTGTTTAAGCGATAACATTCTTCCTCCAGCACTCCTACGGTCACATCGATTCCTGCATCTTGCATCATTTTAACTCCTCTACCCGCCACTTGCGGATTAGGATCTAGCATACCCACAACAACTCTTCCTATATTTTTCCTCACGACAAGCTCTGCACAAGGAGGTGTCTTTCCGTAATGGCTACATGGTTCAAGATTAACATATAGCGTACATGACTTATAATCAATTCCTTCTGGATGATTTATCTCTGCATTACGAAGACAGTTTGGTTCGGCATGAGGTCCACCATATTGTTGATGCCATCCTTCACCAAGGATTTGATCTCCCTGTTCAGTATGATACACCAATACAGCTCCAACCATAGGATTTGGAGCGACATAATATTGGCCCAAACAGGCTAGTTGTAAGCATCTATTTATATATTTCTCATCCATGATTTGCATACTTGCTATTTTTTCATTACCTTTGCAGCGTGAAAGAACAATTAAATCATATCATCACACAACTACGCGGATACTACCCAGAAGAGGAGTTGTTGGACCTTGGATACTGGATTATCGAAGAGACCACGGGTTTGAATCGAACACAAATCCTAACGGGCTGCAAAGTTACGGAAAAAAATCCAAATATAGAAATAATTTTGGAAAAACTTCGCGCGCATATGCCCATCCAATATGTATTCGAGCACACAGAATGGATGGGGCTAAATTTGCGTGTAACTCCACAAACATTAATCCCCCGTCCAGAGACAGCCGAATTGATTGAATGGATACTAGAATCAGTCGACCGCAACCAAGTCATTAATGTGGCGGATATAGGTACAGGAAGCGGGTGCATCGCCATTTCCCTTAAAAAACATCGCAAACAATGGAATGTATGCGGTATGGACATAAGTCAAGAGGCACTAGAAGTAGCTAAAGAGAATGCGTTAAGAAACCAAGTCCAAGTAAACTGGAAGAAGGTCGACATCTTGACCGAATGCATTGACAAACAAGATATTATAGTAAGCAATCCACCTTATATATGCGACAAAGAAAAGAAAGAAATGGATGCACGCGTACTAGAATACGAACCTCATCGAGCTTTGTTCGTTCCAGACTCTGATCCATTGCTATTCTATCGCCGAATAGCATCTCTCAAAGCGGGAAAACGATTGTTTTTTGAGATCAACGAAGCATACGGCCATGAGGTATGCGAAATGCTGGAAGAAATGGGCTACACAAATGTAATACTAAAACATGACATGTATGGCAAACCACGAATGGTCTTTGCAGCAATTGACTGCTAAGGCAGAAGCATATTGCGCCGCTGCAGAACATTGCATAAGCGAAGTACAAAATAAGTTACATCAATGGCAAGCTAGCGCAGAACAATGCGACTCAATTATTGAACACCTCGTAAAAAATAGGTATATCAATGAGCAACGCTATTGCCATGCTTTTGCACACGACAAAGTACTATATCAAGGCTGGGGACGAATGAAGATACTTGCGCATCTTAATGCTAAGCATCTACCTTCAGAGGCTATCAATCAAGCATTATATGAGATAGACAAAAAAGAATACTACAACACGTTGAAACGGGTTGTAGTATCCAAAAAACGAACTTTCAAATCAAGTGATACTATGGTACGTGAAAAACTCATTCGATTTTGTATGCAAAGAGGATTCACATACGATGAAATAGAACAAGTTCTTGACAATTGAAGTTACGATATAGCTAGCGTGTTGCTTGATAAATTAGCGGAGCTATCTCTGTATTATCATGCCACCCCGTAAAATGTTCCGCACCAACACCAATTGCAAAAACTGGCACTGCAGAAGCAGTATGTCCCTTAGAGGTCCAACCTAAACGAGATTTCTTATTGAGAATGCTCAAAGCCTTGGAGGCTAACGCATTAATATCCTTGTATAGAGTTTTAACTACATCTTTATTGCTCATCATACTATTAAAAGCCGCTTTCAAACAAGCATCTTCTTCATCAGTAACCTCTACCTTTGCATAAAGACCAGTATTATCTGCGATAAGATTCTTCACCTGTTTCCATTGCAACTTCTTGCCCATAGACTGATGTAGCTCTGATAGCAGATCAGAAAGTTTATCCAAAGAGCATTTCTGATTATCTAACACTTTCAGGTTGAGTGTATAATCACTATTTCCTAATGCCATGCCTCCGGTCTCATGATCAGCAGTCACAACAATTAATGTTTCATCTGGGTGCTGTAGATAAAACTGATATGCAACTTGTATTGCAGCATCAAAATCCATCACTTCATGTAGAACTGTTGCTCCATCATTGGCATGGCTAGCATAGTCTATCTTACCACCCTCTGCCATCATAAAAAAACGATCGTAAGAAGATAAACGCTTAATTGCCACTTCTACTATTTGGCTTAATGTAAGATCGGTCTCGGTACGATCAATCGCATATGGTAGTGCACCTGCAAAACTAGTATAATTATCCTTATAATTAGTTGGTAACAAAATCATTTTATCAGCACTTACATTTTGTTGTGCATCCACATATCCTGCAGCTATAGCATAACCTTTTTGCTGTGCAAGATCGTACAAGTTAGGTGCAGTCTTATCATTCTCGTCTAATGGTCTTGAAAAACCTGCACCACCAAAGAAGTCATAGTTAGACTCTATCAGGTGAGTACCAATAGTATAGTAATTCTCTCGTGAGGGAGTATGGGCATAATGTGCAGATGGAGTTGCATGATCTATTGTTACACTCGTCATAATTCCAACACCCCAACCTTCCTGCTTAAGACGCGCTGCTACACTAGTAACAGGCGTACTATCACTAGCTAATCCTATGACACCATTATTGGTTTTTTTACCCGTAGCCAAGCAGGTACCAGATGCAGCTGAATCTGTTATACCACTAGATGCTGAAAATGTAGCAACTTGTCCAGAGAATGGGAAAGTTGTCATCAAAAGTTGTTTTCGGCCTATTTTACCTTCTAATTCGGCCAAATACATTTCTGTTGACAACACTTGATGAGGACCCATACCATCACCAATAAACATAAAAACATACTTTGCTTGTCCCATTGCACAAGCAGTGACAAGCAATACTCCTAATAAAATAAATAACCTACGCATAGATACAACTAATATGAATTATTCTTCTAACAAATCTGGTCGTCTCTCCATAGTATGACGAACACTTTCTTCGTACAGCCATTCTTCAATTTTTGCTTGATGGCCTGAAAGTAATATTTCCGGAACCTTCCATCCCTTATAATCTGCAGGACGAGTATATACTCCTGGTTCTAGTAATCCATCCTGAAAACTATCACTCAGCGCACTTGTTTCATCACCCATAGCTCCTGGCAATAAACGAACGATAGCATCTGTCATTATAGCTGCAGGCATTTCACCTCCTGTCAACACATAATCACCAATAGTATACTCCTTGGTTATTAAATGATCTCGCACTCGTTGGTCAACCCCCTTATAATGTCCACATAAGATTATGATATTCTCCTTAAGTGACAATGCATTGGCCTCTTTTTGTGTAAAGCGCTCACCATCTGGGGCTGTGAAAATAATTTCATCATACTGCCGTTGGCTAGTCAAATGAGCTATGGCTCTATCTATTGGTTCCACTTGTAGAACCATACCCGCACCAAAACCAAAAGCATAATCATCTATTTTACGATGCTTATCTAGTGTATAATCTCGCAGATTATGCACATAAATCTCTGCTATTCCTTTATCTTTTGCTCGTTGTATAATCGAGTGATTAAGAGGAGAATCTAGCAACTCCGGACATGCCGTTAAGATATCTATTCGCATACAATAAAATTCGTTTTAGTTAATACTATCTGCTACTTACCATCTTGATTATTACGGAACAGGATCATAGCCACTACCACCCCATGGGTGGCAACGCATTATGCGTTTTACGCCCAACTTGACACCTTTGATAACGCCATATTTCATCACCGCTTCCACCATATATTGACTACAAGTAGGAGTGTATCTACATGAAGGAGGTGTCAATGGAGAGATGCAAGACCGATAGAAGTAAACCGGAAGCAGACAAATATGTCTAATGATTTTTTTCATGTGTCAACTGGTTGAGTTTATTCAAAGCTTTGCACATGGCTTTTGCTATCACTTGATAATCTTGTATACTTTTATCCATATAATTAAACGCGATATGGTATCTTGTTGAATTTTGATAAAGTATACTTTTATTTAAACGGTAAGCCTCGCGCATCAGTCTACGCAAGCGATTACGATCTACTGCATGACGAAAAAGCGACTTAGGCGCCCATACTAATATACGATTAGCCTCGTCTGGTGATTCGATATAACTCACACGCAACGGCCAAGCCACAAAACGCTTTCCCTGCTTATACAAGTGCTCCACAGGCAATTTCCCGTACAACTTTTCCGATTTTGGGAAAGACGCATCCACCATAATTATTCTTGATTTTCAAGATACTCTCTAACTGCAGTAGTAATGCTTGGATATTTAGCCGAAGGAGCCTTAATATCAACCCTAAATCCAGCCTCTTCCAATGCAGCAGCCGTATTTGCCCCGAAACAAGCGATAACAGTATCACCTTGTTGCCAATCTGGAAAATTTTTGCGCAATGCCGCCACACCTGATGGGGTGAATAGCACAATCATATCATATTCAAATGGCTTATCTTCTGGCCACTTGGTTGCTACTGTACGATACAAAACACATGGTTTGACAATAACTTTGTTTTCAGCAAACATGTTTATATCATCATCATTATGCACATCAGATAAAACCATCAAGTACTTTTCTTGAGGGCGACGATGCATCGCTGGCAAAAGATCTTCAAAACGATTATTCTCAGCTGTAAAGACTTTGCGTTTACGATATTGTATGTATTTCTGTAAATAATTACCTACCGCTTCCGATATACAATAGTAATGCATAGAATCAGGTACTGAGAAACGAGTTTCCTCCGCTATGCGAAAAAAGTGATCAATACCCAAACGAGAATTAACAATAATGGCAGTATAATCCTCTAAATAAATATGTTGATCACGAAACTCGCGAACATTAAGTCCCTCTACCTGAATCAATTGCTGAAAATCACACTCTACACCAAATGTACTCTCCATATCAGCATATGGATTGCGTTCTACTTGTGGACGAGGTTGAGAGACTAAAATCTTTTTAATTTTTTTCATTACAAAAAGTTTTTTAACCAGAGTATGGCTCCTGCCAAAGGGAGGATCTCTAGATTAATGATGTATAAAAGTATGTATAATAACGACAACAGATTATTGTAGTACAACTGGAATGCCCGCATCATCAAAACTACTAGATATACAATAGCTATTGATGCAACCAAAACAACTACAACAACATTCACCTGCCATAGCATAACCATAACTACCGGCATTAGCATTCCGCATATTGCATTATGAATCACAGTACGCTGTTCAGTAGCACTTACCAAGCGTCTACGATCTAAAAACACACTCCCCACTAGCTTTATCAACCCCCATTGCAACCAATAGACTATTGTTATTCCACCTAATATAATTCCAAAGTTAGCCAAACTAAAGCATAGCCCTCCATCTACTAAAAAAAGGAAAACTAACAGGCTTAATAGCACCACCCTATAGATCCATGTCACACTTTGCAAGCTATTTGTGCCAGAGCCATACGAACGCTCGCCATGGCTTGACATTGAGCGAAACGCAACAACTATATCAGCAATGAACAGCCTATTGACAAAAGCAAAGAAGAGCATCAATAGCAGAACCCAAGCTATCCATGCCTCTGAAACAGGAGAAGATATACGGCTAATAAATTCCATTTTTACAACCAACATTTATTAGATAGCAGCTAATCTACGAGTTGAGGTATCCCAATCTGGCCCTTCCAAAATTGCAGGCAACACTTCTTCTGGAGAAGAAACAACTACAAACATTTCTTTATGAATAGGACGCATCATCTGCTCTTCCACCATAAAATCCAAACAAGCTAATAGTCGATCATAGTATCCATCAGTATTCAATATTACGACTGGATTATTATGCAAACCTAATTGCTTCCAAGTCAAACACTCTAATAATTCCTCAAATGTACCGATGCCACCAGGCAAAGCCACCATGGCATCAGCTATTTTGCATATAGTTGCTTTACGCTCATGCATGGTTTCCGTAACAATTGTTTGAGTACTGCGCGGATTATTCCACGCCTGCTCCACCATAAAACGAGGTATAACACCAATAGCTTCACCACCAGCATCCAACACACCTTTTGCAACAGCAGCCATCAAACCTATACCACCATCACCGTACACCAACCGTATTCCATGCGATGCAAAAATCGCGCCCAACTTTTCTGCTGCGGCCACATATGAAGCACGCACCTTGTTGGAACTAGCACAATATACTGCAATGGACTTAATATCTTTCATCGCTAAATTATTGTTACAAAATTTGTTAAATATAAAATCGGCTGCAAAATTACAAAAAAATATCGATATATTTGGTATTTTTACAAATTATTTGTAATTTTGCACCCAGAATTACGTATTTTAAGCCAAAATGAGTATCATAATTAAACAAATCACCACAAAAAAAGGATTACTTGACTTCATTAAGTTTGGCAACAATCTATACAAAGATTGTGAAAATTTTTGTCCTCATTTGATTTTAGATGAGATGAGTACATTTAATCCAAAGAAAAATCCTGCATTTGAAGTATGTGAAAATATATTGTACTTGGCATATAAAGACGGGGAAATCGTTGGGCGAATTGCGGGTATAATCAACCACCAAGCTAACAAGAAGTGGGGGGTCAAACATGTACGATTTGGGTGGATGGATTTCGTTGACGACCAAGAAATAAGTCATGCATTACTTGATGCAGTTGCTCAATGGGGAAAATCCAAGGGTATGGAAGCTATCAATGGCCCCGTTGGATTTACTGACTTTGACCTACAAGGATTACTAATCGAGGGATACGATCACCTTGCACCTATGGCTTCACTATACAATTACCCTTACTATGTAAGCCATATGGAAAACTATGGACTAGTCAAAGAAAACGACTGGATAGAAATGCAAATATATCCTCCACAAGAGTTACCTGAACGATTTGGTCGCATGGCAAAAATTGTTCAAGAGCGTAGCAAAGTTCGTGTTGACAAAGTCAAAGATTGCAAGGAATTAGTAAAAAAATACGGAACCTCATATATGGATGTTATCGATATAGCATACCAGAAACTATATAATTTCCAACCCCTTACAGATCGTCAGAAGAAACAGTATTGCGATGCATATTTCCCACTACTCAACTTTGATTTTGTAACTATAGTTGTAAACGAAAATAACGAAGTGGTTGGCGTGGGTGTAGGTATGCCAGATATATCCAAGGCTCTGCGCAAATGCAACGGCAAATTATTCCCATTTGGATGGTACCATATCCTTAAGGCACTCAAAGCAAAAACATACGAGGCATTTGATTTGCTCATCATTGCAGTTAGACCAGATTATCAAGATAAAGGACTAAACGCTGTCATCATAGCTGACCAACATCCATACTTTGTAAAATATAACATCCAACGAGTTGAAACAACTGCGATAATGGAAACCAATTACAAAAACCTCAACCACTGGGAGGTGTTCCCTCACAAATACCATAAACGCAGAAGAGCATACATAAAACCTATCTAGGAATATGTCCAACAAAAAACTAGACGACATATATCGAGAAGCATACCAGCGACTATGCGCTTACATTGAAACGCATCAATTAAGACACACTGCAGAGCGTATGACTATATTGTCATCGGTATGTGCCTTGCAGCGTTTTTCTGTAGACGATTTAAGATATTCACTTACAGGAATTACCATTAGTCGTGCTACAGTATATAACGCACTCACTATCATGGAGAATGCAGGCATTGTACATCGTCTAGAAAAGGAATTTGGCAAACGAAGCACACAGTATGAAATTGTCTTTTTAAGAAACTCATCTGCTAAGATCATATGTCAAAAATGCGGACGAATTAGCGAGATTAAGGATTCAACTATCCAACGTATGCTAGATGATAAAAGTTTCACAAACTTTAACCAAGAGCATTACTCATTATATATATACGGACACTGTAAAGTATGCCGAAGAAAACGATTAACTAATAATTAAACTTAATACATTTAACATGATACTACCTTCTTCATGGATACTCTTTATCGGTATCGCACTTATCAGCTGGCTAATCAGCTCTTTGATGGAACATCGATTCAAAAAGTTTAGCAAAGTTTATTTACCTCTAACAGGACGAGAAGTTGCCGAAAAAATGTTACGCGACAACGGTATTACTGACGTAAAAGTAATATCTACACCTGGCCACTTAACAGATCACTACGACCCTCGTTCAAAAACTGTTAATTTATCCGACTCTGTCTTTAACTCCAATTCTGTAGCAGCTGCAGCGGTCGCAGCACATGAGTGCGGTCACGCCCTACAACATGCCTGCGAATATGCTCCACTACAAATGCGTTCATCACTGGTTCCTGTGGTTAATTTCGCTTCTAAATGGCTCACGTGGGTATTATTAGGCGGAATACTACTACTTGATACATTCCCACAATTGCTACTCATTGGTATAATACTATATGCCACTACAACCTTATTTTCATTTATTACATTACCTGTTGAGATCAACGCCAGTACACGCGCTGTCGAATGGCTTGAACAAGCTGGTATTACCAATCATTCAACAACTCCTATGGCTGCTACAGCACTCCGCAGTGCTGCATATACATATGTAGTTGCTGCATTGGCATCGCTAGGTACTCTGGTATACTACATTTCTATATTCCTAGGCCGCCGCAACTAGCCTTTATACAAATGTAGGCTCCGTAGCTTAGCTGAATAGAGCGTCAGATTCCGGTTCTGAAGGTCGTGGGTTTGAATCCCACCGGAGTCACAAGGACATAAAAAACACCCAATATTTGGGTGTTTTTTATAAATCCTGCCTTTCAAAAACGCTTCACTTGTTTTATATCTAACAAGAAATTTATCGTATCGTCTTTCACATACTCCTTTATATTAAACCAAGGTTGAATAAAAGCAGACTTGACTATATGAATATCATCTACAGAAACTGCACTCAACTCCTTTTCTAATGAAGCAGCGCCTGCGTATCTATAAACTTGATCCAAATACTTGCGGAAAGTAGGATATGAATAATCAGTTGGATTATTGCCCAAGCAGAAAGTATAACGACCTATTAACACGCATACGCGCTCACCATGCGCGTATTTTTCATATGTACAATCAAATCCATCACTAAACTTATAATGAATTTCATCATAGCGTTTTGTTTAGTATAAAATTCTGAACGTAATCTAATAATAGCAATAAAATAAGCGTTTTTTGTATCTAATAACTGTCTATAAAACAAAAACAACAGGCCATACCTGTTGTTTTTGTTATTTTAATAATCTACTAGACTATCTATTATTTGTTAAGCTCAGCTGCTTTTTTAGCTTTGCGACGAAGCAAAGCCTCTTGGATATCAAATGCCAATGGAGTTGCAACACATAGTGTAGAGTAAGTACCTACAATCACACCCATAAGCAATGCAAATACGAAACCACGAATAGTCTCACCACCGAAGCAGAAAATAGCCAACAATACTACGAATGTAGACATAGATGTTGAGAATGTACGGCTTAGAGTATCGTTCAATGCGTTATTGATATTAAGCTTAAGCTCACGTTTTGGATATAGACCTTGGTACTCACGCACACGGTCAAATACTACCACAGTATCGTTGATAGAGTAACCGATAACGGTCAAAATAGCAGCGATAAATGATTGGTCAATCTCCATAGAGAATGGCATAATCTTCCAAAGGATAGCATAGAGACCCAAGATGATTAGTGTATCGTGTGCCAAACCAACCAATGCACCAATTGAGAATGCAAAGTTACGGAAACGCACAAAGATATACAAGAAGATTACGAGCATAGCAGCCAAGACAGACCATACTGCAGATTGAGTAATATCATCAGCTACTGCAGGACCTACCTTTTGCGATTGCATAATACCCACCTCTGGGTTAATCTCGGTAGACTTAAACTCATCCAATGTTGTTCCTTCAGCCAAGAATGGTTTGCATCCCTCATAGAGCAATGTTTCAATTGCCTCATCCACATTCTCTGAATTATCAGCAATAAGGAAGTTAGTAGAAACACGCACTTGGTTAGCAGAACCGATTGTAATAACATTCAACGCAAAAGTCTCATCGTCATTCATCTCAGCCTTAGCAGCCATAAATGTTTTATCAAGACTTGCGTTCACCTCTTCGGTATTCACATCTTGAGCAAAACGAATGATATAGTTACGACCACCAGAGAAGTCGATACCCAAATTGAGTTTACCCATAATGTGTGGATTAACACCTAGGATACCTACAACAACCAAAATACCAGAAAGGATGTATGTAATCTTACGTGCACCAATAAAGTTTGCTTTGGTATTTTGCAAGAAGTTTTTCATGATAGGAGTTGTGAAAGACAACTCTTTAGCAGTTTCTTTCTTAGCATACAACTCAAGCAAGAGACGGCAAACAAACACCGCTGTCAAGAAAGAAGAAACGATACCTATCATATATGTAACCGCAAAACCTTTGATTGGGCCTGTACCAAAGATAGCCAAAATAGCACCAGTCAAGAATGAGGTTACGTTAGAGTCAACAATTGCAGAAATAGCATTGCCGAAACCATCTTGGATAGCTTTACGCATGTTCTTACCTGCACGCATCTCCTCACGGATACGCTCGTAGATAAGCACATTAGCATCCACAGCCATACCCATAGTTAGGACAATACCGGCAATACCTGGCAATGTCAATACCGCAGAGAATGAAGAAAGGATACCTACCAACAAGAATACGTTGCAGAGCAATGCAAAGTTAGCAATCATACCTGGAATCAAACCATAGTAGAAAATCATGTACAACATGATCAACAAGAAACCAAGCGCAAAACTCCAAAGACCATCTCTAATGGCCTCTTGACCCAATGATGGACCCACAACATCCTCTTGGATAATGTGTGCTGGTGCAGGCATCTTACCTGAGTTAAGAGTATTTGCCAAGTCCTTTGCCTCTTCTACAGTAAAGTTACCAGTAATTTGTGAACTACCACCTGCAATCTCGTTTTGTACAGTTGGGAAGCTATAAGCATATCCATCCAATACGATTGCAATAGACTTGCCTATATTGTCACGAGTGATGCGTTGCCATTGGCGAGCACCCTCATTATTCATTGTCATTGACACATTTGCATATGCAGACATTTGACCAAAGTCAGCACGAGCATCTGTAATCACCTCACCCTCTAGAGAAGGACGACCATTGATAGATTTCAATGCGACAAGTTGATATAGTGACTCAGCCTCATCAATAGCCTTAACTGTCCACACCAACTTCAATTCACGAGGCAATACTGTTTTTGCAGATTGTGATGTAAGCATTTCCATCACTTTTGCTGTATCAGTATAGTGTACAGTACCAACTACAGGACCTTGTGTTACTTGACCTGTCAAGTTAAGAGCATAGAACAAGGGGTTATTTTTCTTATATTCCTCAACAGCTGCAGCTTGATCCTCTTGAGCTTTTGCAAGGCTATCAACCTCTACATCTGCCAACAATGAATCGATCTCATTTTTTGCCTCTGTAGCCTTCTCTGCTACTGTATCTTTTACAGCCTCAGTACTAGCTGTAGCCTTAGCCAATTCAGAGTTGATTTGCGCCAATTGTGGCATCAATTCAGAAACTTCAAAAGTCTCCCAGAACTCTAGGTTAGCAGAACCTTGGAGGAGTTTACGAACACGCTCTGGCTCTTTGATACCTGGCAACTCAATAAGGATACGACCGGTTTGAGCCAA
This sequence comes from Paludibacteraceae bacterium, assembly GCA_017560605.1. The sequence goes on along the minus strand of JAFZEQ010000030.1, from coordinate 4,834 downwards.
TTTTTGAATATTAGGTTGAACTACACCAAAGCGGTCAATACGAGTACGAAGCACATTGAATGAGTTATTGATAGCGCCATCAACCTCCTCTGTTACAACCTTCTTCACATCTTCGTTTGAAGCATCAAGTGCAACTTTACCTTTGAGCTCTGCAGTAGAGAAGATTGACGCAAGCTTAGCGTTTTTATCGATTTCTTCAAACGACTCAAAGAACAATGTCAAATAGTCCTCACCTGAATTCTTTTGCTTCTCATCAGCCTTAGCTATAGCTTGAGTGTAGATCTCTGCGTTGCTATGACCGCTCAACACATGAAGAATCTCTTTTACAGACACTTCCATTGTCACGTTCATACCACCCTTAAGGTCAAGACCAAGGTTGATTTCCTTTTCACGGCACTCCTTCAATGTGTAGCCGAACCACACTTTTTCGCTTGCGATAGAGTCCAAATAACGCTGCTGTTTCGCAAGATCACCTTGACCATATTCTACCGCCTTGTTGTCGTGATACTTTGTCACAAATGAGAATGACAAGTAGAACGAGCTCACCAAAGCTAAGCAGACTGCCAATGTGATAACTAGTCCTTTGTTTTGCATAATGTTTTTGTTTAATTATTTTTTGTTAATATTAGTTTTCTGTCACAATTCTCGTGCTTGCGCGTGTGCATAATAAGGTACAATACACGAAAATAGCGTGCAAAGGTACAACAAAAAATGCACATATGCAAGAAAAATCAGTAAAAATTAATTTTTGAACGGCTTTTAGACGCTTATACCACTGCGTCACACCCCAAAATACACAGCAATCCTATTCAACAGCTGCTGCTACTTCGCGATAATCATGCAAACTCAAATTATCGCTCACGATCTTTAGCGAAACCAAATTTTCAAAGCCCATTGCTGCAATATATGCCAACTCCATATCAAAAACACAATCCTTATAGTCAGATTGCAACACAAAATCAGTATTACTGTAGCATACAGACTTCAGGCAAGTAGAAGGTACTTTTAAGTAGTCATCATTCACTATGTTCAACAAGAGTTTTGGCTCTGGATATGTCACACATGGATGGTTCAATCTAGCCTCAGTCACACTCACCACCGAACCTATTTCATAATTAGCACTTCCTGCATACCCAATATTGATAATCTGCGAGTTACGAGGAACATCACGCAGCACATGCATCACATTAATTGCCCCTACACCTGTCACCAAAATTTCCCATATAGTACCATCTGACATATACCATTTATCGCCTACCATTTCTCCATTCAAATGTTGAGAAATCAGCTTTTGTTCACCTATAAAATCGCCAGCCTCAGCGATAACAATAAAACGATTATTCATACCTGATTTTTTCTAAATTATTTTGCAAAAGTAGTAAAAAGAATCGGATTACGCAAACCTTTCTATTTCAATCTTCATTATTTTAAAAATAATGCACTGATTAGTTGCATATTTGAGAAAAAAGTTGTACTTTTGCAGCGATTTTGTGTATAATCCGCTAGGATTAAACTAACTTCTTTTTTTCGTAAACTATCAAACTACAATTATGATATACAAGATTACATTTTCATGCGATGAAGTAGATGGCTTTCGCCGTGTATTTGAAGCCGATAGTGATGCAACATTTTTAGAATTACACACTGCCATACTAAACAGTGTAGGATTCCCCGATGACCAAATGACTTCCTTCTTCATGTGCAACGAGCGTTGGGAAAAAGAACAAGAGGTTACTCTCCTTGAAATGGGAAGCAGTTTTGAGTATGATAATATGATTATGGAATCTACTCGTTTGAGTGAGCTAATGGAGGAAAGAGGCCAACGCTTGATATATGTATACGACCCTATGTATGAGCGTTATTTCTTTGGTAACTTGACCGAAATCCTACCAGGCATTATGGATGGTGTAGTTTGTGTTGAGAACCGTGGAGAGTCTCCTGTACAATTGCAAACAGAAGAAGCTGCAGAAGCTGCTCGTTCAAAAGACGCTAGTTGGAATGACGATGACATCTTTGGAGATACCGAATTAGACATTAATGACTTAGATGCTGATGGTTTTCAGGATCTAAGTTGGGATGACGGATCAATGTTCTAATGCCAAAGCTCACTGTCATATTAGGTCCTACAGGAGTTGGTAAGACAGACTTGAGTCTGCAATTAGCCGAACAATGGGGATGTCCCATTGTTAGCGCAGATTCGAGACAAATTTATCGTGACCTACCTATAGGTACGGCAGCACCTAGCTTAGAAGAGCAACAGCGTGTCAAGCACTACTTCATAGGTATCAAAGACCTACACGAGGACTACAATGCCGGCCAATATGCACGAGATTGCAATGCGCTACTACAAGAACTCTTCACCCAACATGAACATGTCATTATGGTGGGAGGTAGTATGATGTATATCGACGCTGTGTGCAAAGGTTTAGATGACATTCCCGAGGTTCCAGAGCAAATACGAACACAAGTTCGCGAATCATACAAACTTAATGGTCTAGAATGGTTGCAACAAGAAGTTCAACGCCTAGATCCTGAATATTGGAAACAAGTAGACCAACAGAACCCACAACGCTTAATGCACTGCGTAGAGGTAACATTAGCTAGTGAAAAACCATACTCACAATTCAGACTTGGTGGACACAAAACGAACAAGAACAATCATTTTGACATTAAGTACATCATGATAGAGCGTCCACGAGAGGAATTATATGAGCGTATTAATCTGCGTGTCCATAAAATGATTGAAGCCGGATTAATACAAGAAGCTAGAAAAGCATTCGAAAAATTAGGAATACTCAATTCAGAAGGGGTAGTACAACACCACGAAACTATTCCCAATAGCGTAAATACGGTCGGTTACAAAGAATTATTGAAATATTTTCAAGGTGAGTGGACCCTTGAGCGAGCTATTGAAATGATTCAACAAAATAGCAGACATTACGCCAAACGACAAATAACATGGTGGCGAAGAACTGCAGAAGACATGTCACCATCCATTATAAAAGCATAAAAGTCAACAAAATATAGAAAATTATGAATAGAAGTATATTATTCATTATCACACTACTGGCACTATGCGTTAGTTGTAAACGAATAGAGGTAGATTTCAGTTACTCTCCTACCACTCCTTGTGCTGGTCAAGTCGTCACATTTTCCAATTTAAGCACAGCAGGTGAAGAATGGGCATGGAATTTTGGAGACAACACTACTAGTTTAGCCAAAAACCCTAAACATATCTACAAAAAACCTGGAACCTACATCGTTACTCTGATGGTGGATAGTTCAAGATATAACACCTGTGCTAGAGAGATTACTGTCTACGATACTGTCCCTACTTTTGTATGCTCTACCGACAGTGTCTTGCACTATCAAGAAGTTCAGTTTACTGCTAATGTATACAACCCATTCAATCATAGTTTAACATACGAATGGCAAGTTTCTGATAACTGCGAAGTACTATCTTCCACTACTACAGGAGAAGAACTTTCGGTGTATTTCAAGTCACCAGCAGCTGAAGAAACCGTTCAGCTACACTTAACATTCAATGGTGTAGAACATAATATCACCAAAACCTTTGCTGTTCATTTAACACAAGCTCCTGCTATCGTAATGAAGCAAAACAATGGTACCATATTTCGTCAACGAATATTCAAAGACCGTATTGAAGATGTTAAACCAGGTCTAGCAGAAGATAATGCACTACTCGCGGCAACAAGCGACACTCAAGTCAACTTCAACGGCAAGCTCTTCACTGCTAGCCAATTAGACGAAGACATTACAGGTTTTGCAGGTATGACTATCCAACATATGCAACTCGATGCCATGGCACAAAAATGGTACATCCATACCACAGAAGGATTATGGGTAGCTAATTTCGATGGTAGTAACCTTGTACTCATTGATTCCGCAGCAACAGGCGCATTGTACGCTGATACCAATAGAAATCGCCTCTATTGGGCTACTGCTAGTGGACTCAAAAGTATGCCACTCGTTAAAAGTAAAAACAACCAATTCACTAGTACAGCTGTATATTATAACCAATTAGACAATATCACACTCATCGCTGTAGATAATAATCTACGATAAGCAAGACTTATACACAAACATGCAACCAGAATATATCTTCGAAACCAGTTGGGAAGTGTGCAACCGTGTAGGCGGCATCTACGCCGTACTCTCCACCCGTGCCGCTTCTATGCAAAAAGAACATAAAGACAAAGTCATTTTCTTCGGTCCCGATTTCGGCGAACATTCCAATCTCACTTTCAAGGAGAGCAAAACCCTGCTCAAAGGCTGGCGTCCACAAGGCGTCCGTGTAGGTCGTTGGCAAGTACCAGGTAAACCTATTGCCGTACTCCTTAAGTGGGACGAGGTATGGGCACACAAGAACGAGATCTACGGCCACGCTTGGGAGAAATATGGCGTACAAAGTCACGCAGCCTATGGCGACTACGACGAGAGCAATATGTTTGCCCACGCAGTAGGTCAACTGGCAGAGAGCCTCTACAACCATCTCGGACAACCTTCTACTGTGATGCACTGCAACGAGTGGCAAACGGCTTTCACTATACTTTATCTTAAAGAGCATTGTCCTAAGATTGGTACACTCTTCACTACCCACGCAACGGGTATCGGTCGCTCTATTGCAGGTAACTACAAGCCTCTCTATGACTATTTCGAAGGCTATAATGGTGACCAAATGGCTGGGGAACTCAATATGGTCAGCAAGCACTCTGTCGAGAAGACAGCTGCCCACCAAGCAGACTGCTTCACTACGGTTAGCGAGATCACCGCTCGCGAGTGCAAGCAACTACTTGACAAACCCGTGGATATT
>JAFZEQ010000002.1 GCA_017560605.1 Paludibacteraceae bacterium | reverse complement strand
TGCGAGAATGTCTGCGACAATATACTCGCATGGGAACAACAAGATATTAACAAAATGAATATAGTACTATGAATATTACAGAAAGATTTTTGAAGTATGTGAGTTTTTGCACAACTTCAGACGAAGAAACCAACATGACTCCGTCTACACCAGGACAAATGGAGTTTGCACAGTACCTGGCTGCTGAACTAAAAGAGATTGGTCTGCAAGAAGTAACGCTGGACGCTAATGGCTATGTGATGGCTACTTTACCTGCAAATATAGAGGGCAAGCCAACGATTGGTTTTATTGCCCATATGGATACTGCGCCAGATGCTAGTGGCAAGGATGTGAAGGCACACATCGTTAAGAACTATGATGGCAATGATGTTGTGTTGAATGCTGAGAAGAATATCGTCTTTGAGGTAGCTAAATACCCTGAAATATTGGATTATAAGGGTCAAGATATCATTATGACAGATGGTACAACACTTCTTGGCGCTGATGACAAAGCAGGTTTGGCAGAGATTGTAACTGCATGTGAGTATTTGATTCAACATCCAGAGATTAAGCACGGTAAGATTCGTGTTGGCTTTACTCCTGACGAGGAGATAGGTCAAGGCGCAGATCATTTTGATGTAGAAAAGTTTGGATGTGACTTTGCATACACTATGGATGGTGGTGCCATAGGCGAGTTAGAGTATGAGAACTTCAATGCTGCGGGTTGCAAGATAAAGGTTCATGGTGTTAATGTTCATCCAGGTTATGGTTACCATAAGATGATCAACTCTATGCGTATAGCTAACCACTTGGCTATGATGCTTCCTCGTTGGGAAACTCCTGAGCATACGCAAGGATACGAGGGTTTCTATCACCTGATTGCTATGAATGGTAGTGTGGAAGAGACTACCCTTCAATACATCATTCGTGACCATGATCGTGCTCGTTTTGAAAGCCGTAAACGCGAGATGGAACACCTGGTACGAAAGATAAATCAAGAATATGGAGAAGGTACTGTAGAAATTGAGATTCGTGACCAATACTACAATATGCGCGAGAAGGTAGAACCAGTAATGCATATCGTGACTTTAGTGGAAGAGGCGATGAAAGAAGTAGGTGTAACTCCTAAAGTACAACCTATTCGTGGAGGAACAGATGGTGCTCGTTTGTCTTTTGAGGGACTGCCATGTCCAAATATCTTTGCTGGTGGTGTGAATTTCCATAGTCGTTATGAGTATCTCCCAATTCCATCTATGGAGAAGGCGATGGAAGTGATTTTACAAATCGTACAAAAAGCATAATTAACTAAAAAACTTAATTCATAATTCTAAAATAATGAAAACAACTCCATTTACAGACATCCATATCGCTCTGAGAGCGAAGATGGCAGATTTTGCAGGTTTTAATATGCCTATTCAGTATCCTACTGGTATCAACCAAGAGCACATGATTGTACGCGAAGGCGTAGGTGTTTTTGACGTAAGCCACATGGGTGAGTTTTGGGTTAAAGGTGAGAAAGCATTAGACTTTTTGCAATATATCACTACCAATGATGTGAGCAAACTTGAGGCAGGAAAAGCTCAATACACCTGTTTCCCTAACGGTAAAGGTGGTATTGTAGATGACTTGATTATCTACAAATATTCAACTACAAAATATTTGCTAGTAGTTAATGCTGGTAATATCGATAAGGATTGGGCATGGGTAAATGAGCAAAATACTTTTGGTGTTCAACTAGAGAATGCTAGTGATCGCTATGGCCAATTAGCAGTTCAAGGTCCTAAAGCGACAGAGATGCTTCAACTCTTAACCGATGCAGATTTAAGTGCGATTCCTTACTATGCGTTCCGCGAATGGTCGTTCGCAGGTGTACAAGGCGTTATTTTAAGTAATACAGGTTATACTGGCGCGGGTGGTTTTGAGTTATATTTCCCAAAAGAGCATAGCCAGCAAATCTGGGACGCTCTCTTCGAAGTGGGTAAGCCTTTTGGCTTAGCTCCTATTGGTTTAGGTGCTCGCGATAGTTTGCGTCTAGAGAAATGGTACTGCCTCTATGGTCATGATATTGATGATACTACTTCTCCGTTGGAAGCAGGTCTAGGCTGGATTACCAAATTTGATGCAAAGGACTTTATTGATAAGGAGTACTTGCTTAAGCAAAAAGCAGAGGGTGTGCAACGCAAGTTAGTTCACTTTGAGTGCCAAGAACGTGCTATCCCACGTTGTGGTTATGAGATTTGCGATGCAGAGGGTAACACCATTGGTAATGTAACTAGTGGTATTATGCTACCAACTACCAAGGTAGGTGTAGGTATGGGCTATGTACAAACTGCTTTTGCTAAGAAAGAGACTATTATCTATATCAAGATTCGCGAGAAATTGATTCCTGCAAAGATTGTCTAAAACACTACCAGCTAGTGCTGCTAGATATACTAGTAATAAAAAAGGGAGCTATGCGCTCCCTTTTATTATATTCTTCATATCACTTAATCACAAAGCTTGGCGTACGGCTTTTAGAATAGGTTCTACACTCATCGATTCTCCCACTGCGCCTCGCATCCATGCATCAGGAGTAAGTTTGCCCTGTTGATAGATACGGATGTATTCTTTGGCAAATTCAGCAGGAGTCTTGCATTTTGCTAAATGTTCCTCTAATTGGAATTGTACCAGCTGACCAATAGGGTAGCCAGGCAAATACAAGGCATAGCCCACCATATGCGAATAGATACCCAATAGAGGACAGTCTTGCTCGCCTAGTAAAGGTGCATAATATTTGTTCCATATATCACCTGCTATGGCAATAACTGCTTCGCGTAATTGAGCTGCAGAGGCTTTGGGATTTTTATATAGCCACTCCCACATAGCCATATCTACAAGACTTACACCCATAATCTCGTACATGCCCCAGATCATATCTAATGTGGCATCTTTGCTCATAGTTTGTTTGCCGTAACCGAGTAATTGCATGTCACGTTGCTGAAACAGGAATGCACTAGCTTCCGTAAAACCTGTATTAGGAATACCGGCTAAAGTGTAATAGTCTATATTGTAGAGAGATATGACTTCTTCTACATTGTGTCCAAACTCATGTACTGCGATATTATAGCCTTTGTAGTCCATACCTTTATCGCTAATACGAGTACGTAGTCGTGCAGGTTGGTTACGACCTACGCATGGACGGGCATGACCTGAACCGCGAGCAGCTTCTACTACAATATGCGATGCGATCTCTTTGGCTTGGTCTATGTTGAATCCCAAATCTATGAGCATGCGTGGCAAGTCTTGTTCAAAATTGTTGGCTGTAGGGTAGCGTGATTGTGTTTGGGAGGTGAGCATGTCTTCTGATATGCTACTACGACTCTTAAATCCATCATACCAGATGTCGTATGGACGTAAATCACGTCCCAGACGTTCGCGGATGATTTGTGCAACTGCTTTTATTTCATCTGATTGTAAAAGTTGAATGAAGAGTGACTCTATTTCAGCCTGTGGAATCTCTAGGTCTTCGTTGAAAGTTCTTAAAACATGGGATGGAGCATCAGGTCGATAACGGTCAATCTGTTGCATGGTATGGAAGATATCTAAGATCTTTTGGTAGCGTGTGTCTGGCTCTCTATCGAAGTCTTTAATTTCTATCCCTTTGCTATCTTGAATTTTGTTGGAATAAGGTTTCCATAGTTGATCTTCATTGTTCACTACGCTTTCAGGTATCTCTTGACGGATGATGCGAAGCATCACTTGATAAATCATCTCCTGTTTCTCTTGGCCATTTGGAACATTAGCATAGTTGGATTTCAGTTCATCGCGTAGGTTCCAGTGAGATAGTAGTGCCAAGGGATCTTGCCATAGTTGTTCACCTTGATCATTACGTAGACAGTGCATCATGATATTGTATCCAGCAATATAGTTTTCCGCTTCACTCATTGCTTGTGCACTATTCGCATATATGCTGCCAGGGATACGTGTTTTGAATATCTCTCCCATGCGGGCATAAGCCCATTCCTGGCGACTCCATTCTTGGCCGAGTGTGTTCTTCTCTTCCAAAGTATATGATGGAAAGTTGAGCACGCATATATGTGCAAGTTTATTGGCAAACATATCTTCTGTGAAATGTGCCATAGGACTATATCCACTGATAATCCAGTCTATAGTGGTAGGTTCACCTTTGCCAACTAGGGTGGTAGGTTCTTGTAGAGTGTTATTCAGTAAATCAGCACTCTGTCCACATTGCTCTAGGATATAAGACAAGCGGTCGTAGAGATTTTTTTTATCCTCATCAGTAGCAGCAAAGTGGTTTGAAACTAATTCTATAAAATCAGCTTCACTTCCATCATTTTGTTGCCAAAGTGTAGCAACTTGCCTTACACCACGTTCGGCTAATTGCATATTAGCTTGTGGATAAGCTTCTATTAAATTACTGATAGCTTGTTGTATGGTTAATTCACTTATGGCGGGATTGGCTGCTTTCATTGGGCATATTATCGCTATGATTACTATGCATAATAAAGTAATGTTCTTCTTCATATCTTATTGTCTGTAAACTAATGAACCACTAGCTTGGTGGGTAGCTAATACTAAAACCTCTGCAATCTGCACATGCGCAGGTGCATTGGCTGCATAATATACCACATCAGCTATATCGTCACCTGTCAGTGGTTTAATACCTTGATATACTTTATCTGCACGCTCTTTGTCACCAGCAAATCTAGTAAGGCTAAAATTAGTTTCTACTAGTCCTGGCTTAACATTTGTAACGCGCAAAGGTGTATCTACTAGATCCATACGCAAGCCATCGCTCAATACTTTTACAGCCGCTTTTGTTGCACAGTACACACTACCTCCAGGATATGCTGCATCACCAGCAACTGAGCCAATATTAATGATGTGTCCATGTTGACGTTTTACCATTCCAGGTACTATCATTCGTGTAATCATTAGCAATGCGGTGATATTTGTATCAATCATTGTGTCATAATTCTCTTCTATACCTTCGTATTCTTTATCCATTCCTAATGCTAAACCAGCATTATTAACCAGAATATCTATATTTTGGAATTCGGCTGGTAGTGTTGATATTGCTTGATCAGCATGCTGACGATTACGTACATCAAAAGTAAGCAAATGAACTGAGATTGAATATTTGTGTTCTAATTCTTCTTTTAAGGCTAGTAATTTATCTTCACTTCTAGCATTTAGGACCAAATTAAATCCAGCTTGAGCAAATTTTCGTGCACAGGCAGCCCCAATTCCAGATGAAGCACCTGTTATAAAGACAATTTTATTCATATTATAGTTATTATTTGTTTTGACAAAGGTACAACAAAAATAACAAATATGCAAGTAAATTCATAAAATGTTTATATTAGTCCATCGTTTTGCATGGTTTTTGTCTGCATAAAAGAAAATATTCTACTAATGAATTTAAAAATCATAATATTATTTCTCTTTTTATTGGCTCTTTGCCCAACACATGCTACAACATATACAATGTTAACACCATTGGATACTGCAAATCTACCTAATATATCCATGTCTAGCGTAGGAGATGGTATGGTGCGTAATTATTTTTCTACCGATCTTTTATGGAAAACGAGTCATAAAATTTTATTACGCAATAATTTTTCTGCTAGCAGTGTTAATAGACTGTTAGGTGCTCTTAACAAGATCACTAACAAACATATGGTAAGTATATCTTGTACATACTGGAGTAAAGACTCCCATGGTGATTCATTGCTAGTTTCAGGTAAGATTTATTTACCCAAAGAGCGCAATTTACGTGGAATAATAATTGCTAATCATTATACGATAGCATCAGATAAAGAAGCTCCTAGCAATTTTTATCAAATGGATTGTATTTTTGCGATGAAAGGATATGCAGTTATTATGCCAGACTATGTGGGATACGGAATATCTCGAAATCATATCCATCCTTATCTACATTGGAGAAGTGCAGCACAAACAGCAATTGATCTATTAGATTGTATTCCGCAGTTGTTGGATAAATATGGCTATACATATCCAACAGATATTATTGTAACGGGATATTCACAAGGTGCTGCAGTAGCCCTAGGAGTTGTTCGTTTAATTGAAGAACAAATACAAAATAATTTACAACAGCAATCCTTTAATTGGAGTATTAGAAAACTTTATGCTGGTGCGGGTCCATATGATCCTGCTGTTACATATAAATATTGTGTAGAAAAAGATTCTATGGGTATTCCAGGAGCAATACCTATGATAATAATGGGTTTGAGTGATGCTTATGAGTTAAATTTGAATTTAGATGATTTTCTAACAGATTCACTAGCTCCACAATGTTACGAATGGATAATGAGCAAAGAATTGACTGTTGATCAAATTAGCCTAATGATGGGGGCTAACAAAATGAGTATGCTAATGAAACCGCAAGCTTTAGCGTTCTCTAACGCTTTGAGCGAACAGTTATATACAGTCTTAAAAGAAAATAGTAATGTGGGATATGATTTGAAGGCTTCTGCATATTTTTTTCATAGTCTAGAAGACGATATGGTGCCTTTTGTTAATAGTGAAGCTTTATCACGTCACCTTTCAGCCAATGAGAACATTACTTTTGACTTTGGCTATTATGGCTCCCATAAAGAAGGTGCTTTGTTATTTATGCAGCATGTGTACAAAGATCTTAAATGAGATTGTCAATATCGGTAGCATCGGGAAGTGCTTTTTTTGTCTTTACACCCATCTCACTGAGACGTAATCCTGTATGTAACACGCTTTGTGAACTAGTCATAAGCTGGTGGTTTGCTTCATCGTATGCTTTAGTCGTTTGCTGTAAACCTTTTTCTATTTTGCCGAATTTTTCAATAAATCCATTAAGACGATCTAAAAGTAAACCGACAGTTTGGAATACTTTAGTGTATCCTTTGTTCTGCTCAATTTGTCTCCATGTCATGTTGACAATTTTGAGAGCAGCATATAAATTCATTTCACTTACAATGAAAATACGATCCTTTAAAAATGTATCACGCCATAAGTTTTTTTCGTGCTTGAGTGCAAGTTGCATAGCTCCTTCATTAGGGATGAACATGAAAACAAAATCTGTGGATTTTCTACCGTTTTCAATGTATGCTGAATAGTTGGCTTTTTTTAATTCAGCAATATGATTATGTATGCTCGTTAATATTTCTTTTGTATATTTTTCACGATCTATATCTGTCTTTGCATGAACATAATTGTCGTATGATGTGATAGTCATTTTAGAATCGATGATAACATCTTCTTTCTCATCCAAGTGTAGGATAAAGTCAGGGCGCATAATCTTGTTGGTCTCTTCATTACGCAATGTTTGTCCTTTAGAATCTCGCAAAGTAGGTTGGTAAACATAATGAACTCCTTCTTTTAAACCTTGACTATCTAGCATCTCTTTTACAATTAATTCGCCCCAATCACCTTGAGATTTAGGTTGATATAGTAATGTTTCTACTAGGCGATCAGCTCTTGAGCCTATAGTTTCTGTTTTTTCAACAAGATTTTTAATGCTTTGTTCTAGTCGTGTAGTTGTATCACCGTGTTGCATCTGTGTCTCCTTCATCTCCTTCTCAAGTTTTGAAATCGTTTCCTTAAGAGGGTCGATGATAGATGACATCTGTGTCGTATTGGTTTGTTCTAGTTTCTCACTACGAATATCGAGTAACTTTTGTGTAGTGTTGGTTAATTCTGTTTGCAAGTATTTTATCTGCTCGTTTAGTTTTTCATCAGCAAGTTTGCGTGATTCAGCATTACTTTTACGTTCGTATTCTAGTTCTGTTTTTATACTAACGAGGGCGATTTCACTTGCTTTAAGTTTTTCTTGCTCTGATGACAACTCTTTCTCTGTAATATCTAATTGCTTACTTATGATTGATACTTGTTGACGCATAATTACATATATAGCAATAGCTACGCCTATGCCAACGATTATACCGATGATGCCGATTATAAGTTCCATATAATTAATTTTTGTGCAAAAGTAACAAAAAAAAATGAAATATGCAAATACTTTTTCGATATTTCGTAATAACAAATAAGGACGATAGATACCTATCGTCCTTATTCACAGTCATATATTCTATTGATTATTTCTTTCTTGGAGCAGGTACGTATGTAGGGTAGAATTCTTGCTTAAGACTATCAGTTAAATGGTAGCGGTTAGTCAATAAGTCGCAAGCACGGAAGTAACATTCTCCAGTAATACCTGGAATTGTTTTGTTCAAACGTAATTGACGGCATATCTCATTTCCTTCGCGCCATGCAGCGGCACCTTTTTCATTTCCCAAGTGGAATGGAGCCATACCAATATACAAGCGGCATTTTTCAGTTGCAAATTGTGCCCACCACTTAGCTAAGATCTCGTAGTCTGCAACCTTTTTTCCAATTTCCCAATATAACTGTGGTACAACATAATCAATCCATCCTTTTTCCATCCATAGAAGGATATCTGCATAAAGTTGGTCGTAGTTTTGAAGACCATTGGTTTCGCTTCCGCGTGGGTCACTTTTCTTGTTGCGCCAAATGCCGAATGGTGAAATTCCAAATTGTACGTGAGGTTTGATGCTTATGATAGTTTTGTGAACTTGTTCGATTGCTAAGTTTACATTGTCACGACGCCAATCCCCGATATTTTTAAAACCGCGTGGGTTTTTAGCGAAATCTGCTGCATCAGGGAATTCCTCTCCGGCAATAGGATATGGATAAAAGTAATCATCCATATGGATCGCTTGAATGTCGTAGCGAGTTACAAGGTCTGCAACAACTTTGCACAAGAAGTCACGAGTTTCTTGCAATGAAGGGTTGAAATACCATTGTTTGCCATATTTTACAAACCATTCAGGGTGTTTGTGGTAAACGTGGTTTGGAGCCAAATCTTCAATACTCATTGATGGGATAGTTACACGATATGGGTTAATCCATACATGCACATCAATGCCACGCTTGCTTGCCTCTTTACAAACCAATTCTAGTGGATCGTAACTTGCAGCTTTGCCTTGTTTTCCTGTTAGCCAATGACTCCATGGTTCTAGTTCTGATTTGTATAGTGCATCTGCGGTAGGACGAACTTGAAAAACAATAGCATTGAGATTCATTTTTTGAAACTCATCTAGCATAGAGATCAGCTCTTGTTTTTGCAATTCGTTGTTTCCTTTTGCTTTAGCAGAAGGAAAATCAATATTTGCTACAGTACTAATCCATGTAGCACGAAAATGAGGTTCTGTGGCAAATGCAAAAAAAGCGCATGTTGCAAAAAGTGCAGTAAGGAATGTTTTTTTCATTGTGATTATTTTTTGTTAAAAATTCAAAGTGTGTGCAAAGGTACATATTTTTTTGCATATATACAAATAAATGGGGCAATTTATGATGTATAACATATATTCATCAACTACAGAAGCTCCTCAATTATTCTGTTTAGTATATGATATCCTTTGGTTGTTGCAACAATGTTTTCCTTTTTTAGTTCTAGTAATCCTTTAGAAATGTATGTTTGTGCTTTGTCCATATTTATCGCCGTACACTTTACCCCCTCGCTGGTTCGTAGACCTAACATTACCTGCTCCATATGTCGATGTTCCTGTGTTATAATTTCTAGTTCGGGGGTCAATGTATGGTTAATGGCTTGGGTTATATATTGATCAATATCCGCTATATTCCACCATCTTCTTTTACCATCATAGCTGTGCGCTCCAGCTCCTAATCCTATATAAGGTGTGTCATTCCAATAACTTGAGTTATGTCTAGATCGTTGTCCTGGCAGGGAAAAATTGCTCACCTCATAATGTTCGTATCCATTTTGGGTGAGTTGATCTACTAGATAGTCATACATCGTTATCTCCAACTCTTCATCAACTGCAGTAATCATACCTTGTTCTAGCATTTTAGTGAGTGTGGTACCATCTTCGTAGATGAGTCCATAGCATGAAATATGAGGGACGTTTAACTTTATGGCTTGGTTAATGTCGGTTTGCCATTCTACCATAGTTTGAGATGGAAGTGCATACATAAGATCAATAGAGATATTTGTTATTCCTTCTCCCTGTGCGATTTTTACGGCTTCTATGGCCTGATTTGCATTGTGTCTTCTTCCTACTAGGTGTAATAGATTGTCGTTAAATGTTTGAACTCCAATGCTCAGTCGGTTAATTCCAACTGTTCGCCATGCTCTTATTTTGTCTGTAGTGATATCTCCCGGATTGGCTTCTAGCGTAATCTCATGTATGGCAGTAGTATTGATGCTCTTAAAGATGGAGTGCAGTAGTTTGTACAAGCTCTCTGCAGATAAAAGACTAGGTGTACCTCCTCCAATATATATGGTATGTATATCTAATTTTTTCCATTCATTTTGGTAGGTTTCCCATTCTTTGATGACAGCATCTATGTATGCGTTTTTTTTCTCAAGATGTGTTGTGGAGAAAAAGTCACAGTATCTACAGCGACTCTTACAAAATGGTATATGTATGTATATTCCAGCCATAGTGCGCAAAGGTACAACAAAAAAAGCATATACGCAAGCAAAGCAAACGATATTTTCAAAAAGGCAGGGTAGAAATCGGTACTTGCAATACTTTTGTATTACCTTTGCAATAGGATGGCTCTTCCACTATCAGGCTTAAAACTTTTAACTTTCCAATGAAAAATTTGCAAATTTACTTTTTTTTCACTACCTTTGCAACGCTAACCAATAAATCACAATTTATACCATGTTTACACCATCTGATCTAGCGCAACTTGAGGCGCGTGGCATCTCTGTGGAGAAAGCCGAAAAACAACTCCAGTCTTTCGCTACTGGTTTTCCAGAACTTGACATCGTTTCTGCTGCTTCGATAGGAAAAGGAATTCTTTGCCCTACTGAAGAAGAGGTTGATGCCTATATCAAGGCATGGCAGGATTATCTCGATAAAGGACATACTGTCTTAAAATTTGTTCCAGCTAGTGGTGCTGCTAGTAGAATGTTTAAGGATCTATTTGCGTATCTTGAAACAGGAGAAAGGACTAATTTTATTGCGAAGTTCCTTGAAGAAAAAGATCGTTTTGCATTCGCTCGTCAGCTATCAGGTTTAGATGATGAAGCAGCAATTACTTACTTGCTAGAAAATATGAATTATGGCAATCTTCCTAAAGGCTTGCTTCTTTTTCATTCATACGAAGATGGGCCTCGTACGCCTGCGCTAGAGCATTTAGTAGAAGGAGCAATGTATGCTGCTTCTAAGGGAGAAGTAAATATTCATTTCACTGTTAGTCATGAGCATTTATCTTTGTTTCAAGCTCATTTAGCTGAGCACAAGGCAACCTACGAGGAGAAACTAGGCGTGAAATTCCACATCTCTTTCTCTGAGCAAAAACCATCTACCGACACTTTGGCTGCTAATCCAGATGGTACACCATTCCGTACAGCAGATGGCAAGTTGCTCTTCCGTCCTGGTGGGCATGGAGCACTTATTGAGAATCTCAACGAGCAAGCGGCCGATATAATCTTCATAAAGAATATTGATAATGTGGTTCCAGATTGTCTAAAAGGTGACACTGTTCGCTATAAACAACTGCTTGCTGGTGTATTAGTTACAGAGCAAAAGAAGGTGTTTGAGAAAATTAAGGATCCTAACATTTCTGACGAGGAAAAAGTCAAATTACAACGTCCGTTACGTGTTTGCGGAGTGGTAAAAAACACTGGCGAACCTGGTGGAGGACCATTCCTTGTACGTGAAGAAGATGGTAGCATCTCCTGTCAAATCTTAGAGTCTAGTCAGATATCAGATCCTGTGCTTATGCAACAATCAACTCATTTTAACCCTGTGGATCTTGTTTGTGCTACTCGTGATATAAATGGTGAGTCATACCATTTGCCTGATTTTGTTGACGAGAAGACAGGTTTTATTTCTCATAAATCTAAAGATGGCAAAGAATTATTAGCATTAGAGTTACCTGGTTTATGGAATGGTGCCATGAGTCGTTGGAATACAATCTTCGTAGAGGTTCCAGTTAGTACATTTAATCCAGTAAAAACCGTCAATGACCTTTTACGTCCAGAGCATCAATAATAAAATGAACAATACCACATCAAAAAAAGCCTATTTCTTTGATATGGATGGTGTGCTATTCAATTCCATGCCTAACCATGCTATTGCTTGGAATGATGTTATGAAGCAGCACAAACTTCCGTTTACTGCCTATGATTGCTACCTCAATGAGGGGCGCACAGGAGAATCTGTAATCCGCGAGGCTATATTGACGGCGTATAACCGAGAGGCAACGCCCGATGAAATTGCAACTATTTATGCGGAGAAATCAGCATATTTTAATATGTTAGAAAAGAAAACAGGTGGTACACCTACTATACCTGGTGTGGAAGAGGTGTTGCAGTATATTCATTCGTGTGGGCATCAAATATGGGTGGTGACAGGAAGTGGAATGCGTAGCTTACTAGATAACCTCAATTCTGTGCTTCCTGCCGTATTTCATTCAGATAGAATGATCACGGCTTTTGATGTCATAAATGGTAAACCAGACCCAGAACCATATCTTAAAGCTTGGGAACGTTCAGGTTTGCCAAAGGAACAATGTGTTGTTATTGAAAATGCACCATTGGGTGTGCAATCAGGCAAAGCAGCGGGACTGAAAGTTTATGCAGTTAATACGGGTATACTTTCTAAAGGTGATCTATTATGTGCCGGTGCTGATAAGGTTTTTGACTCTATGATGGAATTGCTTGAGGATTTGAAGATTGAAAATGTAAATAAATTGAAGTAATTTATGTATTATTATTGCGTAGTTCAAAAAAAAATCGTACCTTTGTAGCGCAAAATTAACCAAGAAAGATAAAAGAGATGGAAAATCGTAGATTTGAAGGAAAAAACGAACCTGAAATTGTGTATTCTCGTTCGATCAAAGCAGGTAAGCGTATCTATTATTTAGATGTGAAGAAAGCTCGCAATGAGGATTTGTATTTGTGTATCACAGAGAGTAAACGTAAACAAACAGGTGAGTCTGAACCTCCTCAATTTGAGAAGCACAAGGTATTCTTGTACAAAGAGGACTTCGCTCATTTTACAGAAGGTCTTAATGATGTGATAGCTTTTGTTCAAAGTCAACTAGGTGAGATTGAGGAGCGTAAAGAATGGGTACAAGAAACTGCTGAAAAATCAGTTGAAGTTCCTGTAGAAACTGCAAAAGAAGAAAAAGAAGAAGATAAATCTATCTTGAAGAGATTTTTGAAGTTTTAATAGATTAACCCAATAAACTATCTACTATCTCGTTAGCTACCTCTTCCTTAGAAATAAGGGGGAGGTTTTTTATTGTGCCGTCCGGATATAAGAATGTAACTTTATTGGTGTCAGTACCAAAACCAGCTCCTTTGTCTTGCAAGGAGTTGAGTACGATCATATCTAAATTTTTAGATTTTAATTTGCGTTGAGCATTTTGCAATTCATCATGTGTCTCTAATGCAAATCCTACTAGAATTTGATCGTTTCGTTTTTGTTTACCTAGAGTAGCGGCAATATCATTGGTGGTAGTCATTTCAATGGTCATGCCGGTTTGACCTGGCTGTTTTTTTATTTTTTGTTGAGCAGTTGAAGAAGGAGTGAAATCTGCTACTGCTGCGCATAAGATGCATATGTCCGCACTTGTCGATGCTTTTATAGTGGCATTATGCATATCTAAAGCGGATTTGACGGGCAATACTGTTATGGGGGCAAATGCTTCCCATGCTTTCATTGATATATGACTAGGACCCGTTATCAGAGTTACTGTCGCTCCTTTTCTTAGGCATGCATGTGCAATGGCATAACCCATTTTACCAGTAGATGCGTTGGTAATATAGCGTACTGGATCTATGGCTTCATGAGTTGGACCTGCTGTTATTAATACATGCTTACCTAGCAATGTTTTAGGGGTTAATGCGTATTTGGCTGCGGCTATAAGTACATCTATTTCTTGCATACGTCCTTTACCACTCGTTCCACATGCCAATTCTCCACTCGCAGCATCTAACATTGTGATATTATCCCATTGAGCAAGTTTTTTGATAGCCTCTTGTGTAGCTGGTGATTCATACATGTTTGTATTCATAGCAGGTGCAATAACGACAGGTTTGCGCATTGCGGCAAAGGTTGTTGTTAATGCATCATCTGCTATACCATTGGCCATCTTGCTAAGGATGTTGGCTGTGGCTGGTGCTATAAGCATCATGTCCGCCCAATCAGGCAGGGATATATGTTCAGTGCTATGTTCGTTGATTGCAGCAAACACATCAGAGTAGACTTTGTGTCCGCTAACGGTCTGTAGAGTAAGTGAAGTGACAAACTCCAACGCATTATTGGTAGTTGTCACTTGCACTTGAGCGCCTGCTTTTCGTAACTGGCGAATCAATTCAGGAATCTTATATGCAGCTATTCCGCCACTAATTCCTACTAGGATATGTTTGCCTCGAAGAATCACTTCAATGCCTCGTCTTTGTTGCCTCCGCGGTAGATGAGTTGACCATCAATGAACTCTTGTGTAGCAATCAATGATGGCTTAGGCAAAGCCTCATAGTTCTTAGAGATCTCGATTTGCTCCAAGTTCTCATAAGTGTCATCTGTAGAATCTTGTGGAACAGAAAAGTCTTGTAACTTTGCGTCCAATTCTTTTTTAAGTGCTGTGCTGATTTGGTTACTACGTTTTCCAATGATAGCTACAGTTTCGTATACATTACCTACAGTTTCTGTTAGCTCGTTCATGTCCCTTGTGATAGTATTGTTAGGGGCTGTTGTTTTTTTGTAATCAATCATATCTTTTTTGTTAAATTTATAATTCTATTTGTTGTATTTATTTAGTATCTTTTTCAACTCTTTACCAATTTTCTCTGCAGCTGCGAGATGTTTAGATTCAGGATATTGAGTAATAAAACTATAATACTCATCTTCTGTTTCTCTTGCTCGTTCTTCTCGACGACTATCAAACGAATTTACTACTTGCTGGTATTTCGATTGCAAAATTAACCAGTTGAGTTCTTCTTGATACTTATTGGTAGGGTATTTTTCTAATGCATTTTTTGCAATGATTTCTGCACTTAAATAATTATTACCCAAATATGTACCTAAATTGTATTAGGTTTTAGCGCTTAAATATTCTTTATAAGCTAATTTGTCATACAACTCATTCATTTCTTGGTATGCTTGTTCTGCATACGGACTGTCGGGGTACATTTCTACAAATTGTATGAACAATTCTATAGCCTGCTGTGTTTCTGTTTGATCTAGTCTTGCATCAGGTGCGTTGAGATAGTAGCAGTGGCCAGCCTGGAAACGAGCCTCTATAATGTAACGTCCTTTAGGGTAATTACGAATATATGCCTGGTAATATTCAGCAGCCGTTGTATAGTCTTTTTGCCCCATATAGCTGCGAGATAGGTACACAAGGACGTCTTGTGAACGATCCGTTCCTCTGTAATAAGATGTAACTTCATCTAGCAGAGTTTGAGCTTTAACATACTGCTTGTCATTGAAATAGTTCAAAGCTTGTTGATATTTGAGCTCTGGATCCTTGGATTTCAGAATAGCTTGATATTCTCCACAAGCCGTCATACCGAATATTAAAACGGTTAGACAGAATAATAATGCTATTTGGTATCTATTTGAACTCATTTCTATGTGCACATTTGTGTTATTACATAATCAGCTTGCAAAGGTACTGTTTTTTTTTTATATTTGCAAGAAAACTGCATTAATTTTCTTTTTTTTTGCATGTGTCATGATTTTTTTATATCTTTGCAAATCATTTAATCTCTAAAATTTATGAATAGTGCATTAGCAGCCTTAATAGGCTTGGTTTTATCAATTATTTTGATCCTACGGAAATTATCTCCCGTATATAGTTTAATGCTTGGAGCTTTAGTTGGCGGCTTACTGGCAGGGTGGGGGATGCAAACTACAGTCTCTCATATGATAGTAGGGGTGCAAGATATTTCTAAGGCCATTATCCGTATCATTGCCGCTGGTGTATTAACGGGCATGCTTGTTAAGACTGGTGCTGCATCTACTATAGCTAAAAGTATCATTAAAGCTCTAGGAGAAAAATATATATATCTTGCTCTTGCTCTTTCTGCATTATTGTTGACTGCAATGGGAGTGTTTATTGATGTTGCAGTTATTACTATTGCACCAATTGCTATCATTATGGGTAGTAAATTAAAACTATCTAAATTTAAGTTATTGTTAGCTATGATTGGTGGTGGCAAATGCGGTAATATCTTGTCCCCTAATCCCAATACCATTGTAGCTGCTGATAATTTTGAAGCACCATTATCTTCTGTTATGGCTGCGGGTGTTGTGCCAGCATTGATAGGCTTGGTTGTGACAGTTTTTGTTATCATTCCTCTTATGCCAAAAGGCGAACTAATGCAAGACGAGGTGTTAGATGACAAAGAAGAATACTTACCACCTTTGTGGCAAAGTTTAATTGGACCAATTGTTACAATCGTCCTATTAGCATTGCGACCAATATGCAATATAGAAGTAGATCCTATGATAGCTTTACCTGTTGGTGGTTTGATAGGTATAGCAGCTACTGGAAATCTCAAAAAAATAGGAGTTTGTCTATTTTATGGATTGGAGAAAATGTCTGGTATAGCGATTCTACTAGTTGGAACAGGAGCATTAGCAGGTGTGATACAAGCTTCTGATATTAAAGAAGTGTTGGTTAATCTTTTAGCTGGCTGGAGCAATGGTGGAACCTTTATGGCTCCTATCGCAGGCGCATTGATGTCAGCAGCTTCTGCTTCTACTACAGCGGGAGCAACAATAGCTTCTGCGTCATTTGCTGATGCTATTATGGCAGCTGGTGTTGCATCAATTTGGGGTGCTGCAATGGTAAATGCTGGTGCTACTATACTAGACCATTTACCTCATGGTTCTTTCTTCCATGCAACAGGCGGATCAATGGGATTCTCAGTAAAAGAGCGTCTTAAATTAATTCCATATGAATCAATCGTGGGATTAGTGTTGACTATATGTAGTGTTATAATGTATATGTTTATTGGTTGAATCTAAAAATATTAAGTTTATGAAAATTGTTATTGCTTCAGATTCTTTTAAAGGATCAATGAGTTCATTAGATGTAGCTACTAGTGCATGTAGTGCGATTGCCGCAGTCAATCCAGACTGTGAACTGGTTGCAGTTAATGTGGCAGATGGTGGTGAGGGCACTGTAGATGCTATAGTTGAGGCATTAAATGGTGAAGTAGTAACATGTGTCGTAAGCGATCCTTTAGGTCGCCCAATCCAATCTTCTTATGGTGCCGCTGGTGATACTGCAGTGCTTGAAATGGCTGCGGCAAGTGGCTTACCCTTAATTAAGATAGAAGAACGAAATCCCTGGATTACTTCTACCTACGGTACAGGAGAGATGATTATGGATGCTATTGCTCGTGGTTGTCGGAAATTCCTTGTCGGTATAGGTGGTAGTGCAACTAATGATGCGGGTGTAGGTATGTTGCAAGCTATGGGTTTCCGTTTTTACGATTCTAGTGGCGAACTTATTTCTTCTGGCAGTGGAGGAGAGCTAGCTAGGATAGCGCAAATTGATGATTCACAAGTTTGTGCTGCAGTTATGGATTCTGTTTTTACAATAGCATGTGATGTAGATACACCATTTTGTGGCCCTGATGGTGCTGCTCCTGTTTTTGCCCCACAGAAGGGTGCTGATGCTAAGATGGTTGACTTATTAGATAAAGGAATGACCTCTTTTGCTAAGGTGATCCTAGACAAATATGGTATCGACGTAGTGCCTGTATCTGGTGCTGGTGCCGCAGGGGGAATGGGAGGAGCGTTCTATGCATTTTTGCATGCAAATCTCAAGAAGGGTATTGATATGGTGCTTGATGCGATAGATTTTGATACAATAATAGCAGGCGCCGATTTAGTAATAACAGGTGAAGGTAAGGTAGATTTTCAAACCGCCAAGGGTAAAACCGCAGCAGGTGTATTAGCAAGGGCAAAAAAACAAGGAATACCTGTAGTAGCTATAGGCGGTTGTGTGGAAATGTGTGATAGTTTAAATGCTATGGGGTTTGCAGGTATCTATCCTATTTTGGAGGAAAAAGTACCTTTAGAAGTAGCTATGCAGCGAGATTTCGCTATGGAAAATGTTAAAAAGACAGTCTCAAAAATAGTGGCAGCGAGATTTTAGTTTGTTAAAAATCCCAACGTGTAGATGTTATGATGCGGAGTGAATCTTGCTCTGCTACAATTAAATAACAAGCAGCGTCATCAGTTTTTTCTATCATCTCTACTGCATCTTCTGCCCCTAGTGTCATACATGCAGTAGCCAAAGCATCTGCGCGCATACAACTATTGGCTATTACTGTTGCGCTTAGTAGTGAGTGTTCTACAGGGTAACCCGATCTTGGATCGATAGTATGGCTACGACGTTGGTTACCAACATAATAATATTGTAGGTAATTTCCAGATGTGGCCATACATAAATTTGTACTCTCTATTATCTTTTGTAGACTGCTCTCTGTACCGTTGGCATCTTTCTTTGGTTTGCTTATTCCAACTCTCCAAGCATTGCCTTCTTGGTTTAAACCTTCTAATACAACTTCGCCCCCAATATCAACCAATAGATTTTTGCATCCTTTAGCGCGCAAAGCATTTGCGACTACATCACAACCATAGCCTTTCGCTATTGCACTTGCATCTAATGTTGTTCGTGGATCTTGTTTGATGATTTGCTTATTGTGTAAGTCTATTTTGTTGTATCCTACAAATTGCTTAAGACTATCTATGTTAATATCGGTACTCTCTTTCTTTTGCCCAGCATTTTTACCAAATCCCCAAGCATGTACCATTGGAGCTACTGTGATATCAAAAGCTCCATTGGATAGCTTGCTGATTTCAACTGCTTCCTTATACATTGTTATAAATAAAGAATCTAAAATAATACTATCATTACGATTAACCTTACTTATGACAGAATTAGCATTGAACATACTCAATGAGTTGTCTACAGCTTGCAGAGCCGATTGTATTACATGATGTAAATCTTCAGTTGCCTCATATTTAATGCTATAATATGTTCCAAATATATTACCTTGATTATGATAATATTGCAACTTATCTCTATCAGGCATTAATAGCAGCACGAGTGCTGCTATTAATGCAAATCCCAATGCAATCCATTTTCTCATATTAGTTACCAAAATATACACCCAAACCAATGCGTGCATTCAATTTTTGTGAAGCATCCATGTCTAGTGATGCTCCTTCACCAAAGGGCTTTATAACATTATTCTTATTCACACCATAGCAATTAAACATTGCTTCACCCCAAACATTTAAATAAATATTTTTCAATTCAAATTCACGCTCGGCACGTAATTGTAAGTTATTTATACCGACTGTTTGCCCATTTTTCCATACTTCTTTGTAGTCCGTAAGCATTCCTTTCCACGGTGTGATACCTACTTTTAAACCTACAACTATTTCTAGTGGTAAATTGATATTATACCCTAATTCTATATAAGTAGAGTAGGCACGTTTAGCATTGCCATTTTCGTTTAACACAACATTACCATTTTCATCTAATACAGGGTCATATCCTAGCACTGTGGTATACCAGTCTACTGTCAAAGGAACAATGCTAGCCCATTCACCAACATCTATACCTGCGTGTACCTCTATTGTACTTTCACTATATTCATTGTTGGCATCTGCAAGTCCTTTGAAATATTTATCTCCATAGAAATAGTATAGGTGAGTCATGTCTAACTTAAAACCATAATTATCGTAACCTATGGTAACGTCTAATTCTGGATTAAGATAATTGAACTTCCAGTTATCTGCACCAATATTAGCCCAACCGCTGACATATAGACCTCTCCAACCGAGGGTTACGGATGGCTGAATGGAAAGTCCACCTAGATTTTGGCCACGCCATAGGTAACTAGTTACCATGTCAGCACCAACTTCGTATGTGAAATTAGATTCTTTCTCTTGTGCGCTTACCTCAAAAGAAAAAGCACTAACGCCGATGAGCGTTAGTGCTAAAATGATGATTGATTTTTTCATTTATTCAATTAGCTCATCAAAGTGCATTTTTGCTTCCCCAAGCTAGGCGCAATGCAACTTCTAAGATTTTTGTGTCTTCTAGAATAACGATACCGCCATCAGGACCTTGCTCAATATGATAACCTACGGTTGCTGTACCGTTGAAATATGCGCGAACATCATCAGCAGTAATTCCTAACTCTTCAGCAATTACTGCTGAACTACCTTTTGGAAGGCTATCCTTCACTTCTCTCAGTTTGTTGAATGTTGTGCGAATCATAGTAACTTATGTTATTAATAGTTAATATTTTATAATTTTTATGTATCTTCTGTAGTATATTGGAGTAGTAATTCCGGTTGCAAAGGTACAAAATATTTTTTAAATATGCAAGAGCCTATGTTTTTTTTGTGTAATTATTTTTTTGTGCTCTCAACTCCGTAGAGGAAATGTCATATTGTGGAGCACCTTGTAAATATTTCAATTCTTTGATTGTCTCAATTTGCAAATTTGCAATAGCTTCTTCTGCTGATTGTTCATTACCACGTCGTGGGTATACAAATATTCTATAGTTAGCTAATATGTATGAATATTCGCGCCATTTTGTAAAGATATTGAGGTTATCTTCTCCAATTATAAGAATGAATTCATAATCGGGATATGCTTCTGACAACTTCCTTAATGTATTGGCCGTATAATTGGGGCGGGGCAGTGTAAACTCAAAGTCTGATACCATTATGCCTTCAGCCTCTTTGCCTAATCGTCTAATTTCCTCTTTGGCTTCTTGCAATCGGACTTGTTCATCAGATAATATCGATGCATCTTTTAATGGATTATTGGGCGAAATCATCAACCATACCTCATCTAGGTCGGTATTTCTAACCACCCATTGCGCCAAGCCCGTATGACCATAATGTATCGGGTTGAACGATCCTCCATAAATGCCAATCTTCATTGACAAATAAATTTTAGTTCCTGGTTATTAATTCCTCACTAACGCGTCCAATTCGGCTTTTGCTTTTGTCAGTTCATCGTTCACTACAATGTGGTCAAAGTATGGTGCATCGGCCATCTCGATTTCTGCTTTTGCCAAACGCTTTTGTATCATGTCTTCGCTAGTATCTCCGCGTCCATGCAAACGGCGGGATAGTTCTTCTACAGATGGTGGTGCCACGAAGATAGCCATAGCATCATCGCCAAAGATACGTTTGAGGTTTAGACCACCCTTTACATCAATATCAAACACGATAGTTCTTCCTGCAGACTGAATACGATCTATTTCGGATTTTAGTGTGCCGTAGTATAAACCTTCATATACCTGTTCGTATTCGATGAAATCGTTGTTTTTGATATGTTGCTCAAACTCGTCACGACTGATAAAATAATACTCTTTGCCGTGTTGTTCCTGACCACGTGGTGCACGTGTCGTTGCGGAGATAGATAGCTCATACTGACCAGGATAAGTTTCCAGAAGGTGTCTTACCATAGTTGATTTACCAGAACCGCTAGGTGCACATAGAATGATAATCATATGATATACTCTTTTTTATAATACGTTAAGAACTTGTTCCTTGATTTGCTCTAGAACGTCTTTCATCTGTACAACGATGATTTGCATTTCGCTTTGATTACTTTTGCTACCTAATGTGTTAATTTCACGTCCCATTTCTTGTGCGATGAATCCGAGCTTTTTGCCCACACCCGCTCCTTCACATGCCATGGTCTCGCGGAAATATTTGATATGATTAGTTAGACGTACTTTCTCTTCGGTGATATCCAACTTCTCAAGGTAGAAGATCATCTCTTGCTCCAATCGATTGTGATCGACGGCCTGCTGGGTAGCTGTAGATAGTTGTTCTAGATTGGCCTCAATACGTGCTTTTATCTTTTCAACACGAGTTTGCTCGTATGGTTCTACTTGAACCAGCAGACTTGCTATAGCATCCAACTTTTCGTTAAACATCGTTTGTAATGATGCGCCCTCTTGTTGACGAAATGCATTAAACTGTGATATTGTCTCCTCGATGGCTTGCAGTACTACAGTCCAATCTTCGTCATTAATCTCGTTAGTTTCTTGCACCTTCGTTACGTCTGGCATACGCAAGATGGCACCTACAACATCCTGATTGTTGGCCCAGCCTAATTCTTGTTGCAAGGTGATTAACTCCTTATAATAATATGCAAAAGCCTCTCGATTTATAGGGGTATAGCTGGGCGTATCATCCAGAGCTGCATCTTGATAATAGATACTCAAATCTATTTTTCCGCGCTCTAAACGTTGACCTATCAAAGTGCGAATCTCTAACTCTTTGCTGCGTAATTGTGGGGCAATACGCACATTCAAGTCTAGCGACTTGGAGTTGAGACTACGAACCTCTACTACAAGTTTTTTGTTATTAGCAACTTGTTTTTCGGCCTTGCCATAGCCTGTCATCGAGTATATCATACTATTTTATTTTAACTTTGGTTGAAATAGTGCACTTGCCATTGTAAAATCCACGCTCCTCGTTATCCTTTTTGTAACTTGTATTATGTTGCACAGAGTCAATAGGCATATCATCCTGAGGATCGCATACGACAATATTCAGCGTATTAGTAGGATAGGCAGACTTGATCAATTCAAAATTACCTTTTTTATTGGTAATGACCGTATCTCCTATAACTCTATTATTCTCACCTTTTACTACTACTTTTGCTCCTTCTACAGGCTTGTTCTTTTTGTCTACAACTGAACCATTTACCTCATAGGTTGCGTATGGCACACCATAGATTGCGACCACATTCTTGCTTGCCTTTACCTCCTCTTGCGTTTTACAGCCACTAACTAGAGCAATCAATGCACCTAAAATCAAATTAATTTTTGTTCTCATAATAATTATTGTTTTGAGTTTTTTATAATCTTTTGTAATTTATTTACCGATACAAAATTTGCTAAAAATATTATTCAATACTTCTTGCGAACTTATTTGGCCTGTTATTTCTCCTAATGCAGCTAAACAATCTTGCAGATCCATACTCATAAATTCTCCGCTGATCTGTATTTTCAATCCTTCTTTTACTCGTTGTATGGCGTTTTGTGCGCGAACAAGTGCTTCGTAATGTCTTGTATTGCTGATGGTTACGGCATTGCGAACGTTGCATTGTTCTTCGGCATATGATACAAGGGCTTGCTTGAGTACTTCTATGGTGCCATTCTTAGCAGAGATACGAATGCTATTCTTGTCGCCAACGAATGATGGTACAAGGTCGACCTTGTTGTATACTTGTAGGATGGTTTTGTCCGTTGTGTCTGCCAACTGTGATAGGGTGTTGATAGGATGGGTAGCATCTTGTAGATGGATGATGACGGCTGCTTTTTGTGCCGCTTGTAGGCTACGTTCAATACCTAGATTCTCGATCTTATCTTCTGTTTGGCGCATGCCGGCTGTATCAATAAAGCGGAATAGCATTCCGCCTATGACCAAGGTCTCTTCTACTGTGTCGCGTGTCGTTCCTTGTATATCACTAACTATCGCACGTTCCTCTCCCAATAGTGCATTCAATAGGGTAGATTTGCCAACATTGGGTGCGCCAATAATCGCTACGGGTACACCATTTTTGATGGCATTACCGGTCTTGAATGAGCAAATCAAGTCTCCTATTGTGTTGTCGATCTCTTTGGCCAAGTCGAATAGTTGTTGTCGATCTGCAAATTCTAACTCCTCATGGTCTGCAAAATCCAATTCTAGTTCCACCAATGAGGTGAATGTTAGCAGGCGTTCACGCAGACCTGCTAACTCATTGGATATCCCGCCACGCAATTGTGCCAAAGCTAGGTCTTTTTCTGCTTTGGTTTGTGCTGCAATCAAGTCTGCAACGGCCTCTGCCTCAGTTAGATCCATCTTGCCGTTTAGGAATGCACGTTGGGTAAATTCGCCTGCTTGTGCTAGTTGGCAACCTGCATCCACTAACCATTGTAACAAGGTTTGCTGAATGTACGTACTGCCATGACATGCTATCTCTACTATATCCTCGCCTGTAAAGGAGTGAGGGGCACGAAATACGCTAACCAATACTTGGTCTAGTACTTCGTCGCCTTTACGTCTTATTTCGCCATAATGTACTGTATAGGCTGCGGCTTCAAGGAGTGACTTGCGTCCACGGAAGATGGAATTTACTATACCAATTGCTTGTGCTCCACTTACGCGGATAACAGCTATTCCTCCACTTCCATAAGGTGTAGAGATGGCACAAATCGTATGATTATCTAATATATGGTTGCTCATTTTTTGAGTTTTAGCATACACCATTCGCCTCGTTGCTGGGTGTCTACTAATTGTATATTATAGGTGGCCGCAGCTTGTAGCAGATGAGGAATATCTTCTGCATAAAATCCGCTCAGCCATAATTGTCCATTTTCTTTTAAGTACTCCGCATATTGTGGCATATGGTTGATGAGAATATTGCGGTGTATATTAGCCATAATGAGGTCGTAAGCTCCTTGAGCAGGCTTATCCGCTAATCTCACATCGAGTTCCACACCATTGTCTGCGGCATTTTCTAGTGTGTTTGCTACACTCTTGTCGTCAATGTCTATTGCGACTACATGTCCCACACCACATTTCTTGGCCATGATTCCTAGCACCCCTGTTCCGCATCCCATATCTAAGACTGTGGTGTTGGTTGTGAAGTCATCTGTGGCTTCTAACAGTGCCTCTATCATCATGCTTGTGGTTTCGTGATGACCTGCACCAAAAGCGCAATGTGGCGTTATACGTACGCCTAGAGGCAATTCCATGCATTCGTGTTCAGTTTCCCATTGGGCATTCCAGTTTTCGTCTGGACATTGTTCCCATTGCAAAAGCTCAACTCCTTGTGTGTCAGCAATATATTGTTCAATAGCGCTTAGCTGTTTTTCTAATACAGCGGTTTGTATATAGGCATCAGCTCCGTCAAATACGTCAAAACCCATATCACACATCGCTTGCTCGAAGAGTTCTTGTTCCCACTCTTCGCTAAACGAATAACTCAAATGTGCTACAGTATATTGCATTATAAATAAGGATTATATTGTCGTTCGTGGGCGATGGATGTAGGATATCCATGTCCAGGGTACACTTTGGTTTCCTCTGGTAGGAGTTCTAGTTTGCGCAGCGATATGATTAATTCGTGCATATCTCCACCAGGTAAGTCGGTACGACCAATAGATTCTTGGAAAAGCGTATCACCTGTGAAGAGGATATTTTCCTCTGGCAGGTAGTAGCATACGCAATCTTCCTTGTGTCCAGGTGTACTGATAACTTGAATCGCAAATCCCTCTATTGGTAGAGTACCTTCTGCGGGTTGAATGATGGCACTAAGGCCGTATGTCTTTTCTATAAACTCTTGTCCGCAGACATGGTCTGGATGGGTATGAGTGATCAGCAACGCTATAGGTGTCAATTGATGGGATTGGATATACTGCATAAAGCGCTGTTGCTCGCGTGTATCGTACATACCAGCATCAATAATGACTGCCTGCTTGTGGTCGTTGATCAGCAAGTAGGTACATTCCCTATAGGGATTAAAATAGAATGTTTCAATATTCATCGCCTTCTGAACTCCTGAACTCCTGAACTCCGATTCCTTTACAATGGTAAATATATCACATACTTCTCTTTGTACCATTCGTCCTTAAAGAAGTCTGTAATAGGTGTTTGTTCTACGTATTTCTTAAACTCGTGTAGTTCGCCCTCTAGTTTTCCGCCTTTGAGCACCATCAATCCATTTGGCATAGCATTTTGGTGCTTGCGACTCACGTTCTTTCTAACAAGTTTTACTAGGTCGCCCATTGGCATCACAGCGCGACTAATGACAAAGTCATATTGTCCTTTTTCTTCTTCTACACGCTCTTTGATACAGCGAACATTCTCCAGTCCCAAAGATTTAGCCACTTCGCTCGCCACTAACACCTTTTTACCAATACTATCCACTAAAGTGAATTGGCATTTTGGAAATAGAATAGCCAATGGTATACCCGGAAATCCGCCTCCTGTACCTACATCGAGTAGGGTAGTGCCGGTTTGGAATTTGAGCACCTTGGCTATTGCCAATGAGTGAATGATATGGTGTGGATAGAGATTGTCTATATCTTTGCGAGAGATGACATTGATTTTGGCATTCCAGTCGCGATATAGTTCCCCCAATAGAGTGAAGCGTTCTATTTGTAAAGGCGTCAAGGAGAAATGTTCCTTGATCGCCTCTACACCTATTCTATCAAATTCATTGATATTCATAATCTAGTCTATCGCCCAAGCCTATTGCCCGCAGGGCGTCCTAAAACTATTAACCTAAGTTAGTAAATACGTTTTGTACATCCTCATCTTCCTCAATGCGGTCGATGAGTTTTTGTACAGACTCCATCTCCTCGTCGCTGAGTGTCTTGGTGTCGTTAGGAATACGAACAAACTCACAAGATTGAATCTCGAAACCGTTGTCTTCCAAGTATTTTTGCATTTGTGAGTATTGGTTGAAGTCGCCGTAAATAACGATTGTACCTTCCTCTTCGTCATGACCTAACTCTTCAACTCCGAAGTCGATCAACTCCAACTCTAATTCCTCCAAATCCACTCCATCTTTAGCGGCAACAGTAAAGCATGCTTTACGGTCAAACAAGAATTGCAAGCATCCTTGAGTACCTAGGCTACCACCATGTTTGGTAAAATATGAACGGATGTTAGCTACTGTACGCATGTTGTTATCAGTTGCAGTCTCCACGAAGATAGCTACACCGTGAGGGCCATATCCTTCATAGCAAATCTCTTTATATCCTTCAGATGATTTATCGGTAGCTTTTTTAATGGCGCGCTCAATATTGTCCTTAGGCATATTTTCCTTCTTACATTGTTGCATCAATGTACGGAGACGTGGGTTGCTATCTGGATCTGGACCACCATCGCGAGCTGCCATGGTGATTTCCTTGCCTAGTTTAGTAAATACACGGGCCATATGACCCCATCTTTTCATTTTGGTCGCTTTGCGATATTCAAACGCTCTTCCCATTTTCTTATTGTAATTTTAGGATGTTATTATAATGTGTTGTATCAAAAATCTTTTTTGTTCCTATTTTACACGATCGTGAATGATCTCATAGGTAACTTCCTCAAATGTAATATTAAATTCTACGCGGCGGTTTTTAGCACGGCCAGCTGCTGTCGAGTTATCAGCGATAGGCTTTGTCATACCGTAACCGCGAGCTGTTAAGCGTGAAGCAGGTACACCCTTGTTTACTAGGTATGTGCGAACAGCTTGTGCACGACGTTCTGACAGATTCATGTTGTAATCTGCCTTACCTACATTGTCAGTGTGACCTTGAACTTCAACTAAGTATGATGGGTTGTCAATAAATATTTGAGCAACCTGATCTAGAATTTGGTATGAGCTAGGCTTGATAGTTGCTTGGTTGTTTTCGAACTCAATACCAGACATTGCTTTGTTAAGCAAGTTACGTATCTCTCGTTTGATTTCTGGACAACCTAAGTTAGCTTTAACACCAGGGATAGTAGGACATGAGTCTTCATAATCGTGTACACCATCTCCATCGGTATCCAAGAGACAACCAACTGAGTCTACAAAGTTGCGAGCCTCGATAGGAGTGTTAGGACATTTATCCATATAATCAGGTACTCCATCCTTGTCTGTATCTAGTGGACAACCCTTCTCATCTACCTTGCCACGAGCTTCCTCTGGAGTGTCTTGGCACATATCACGATAATCATATACACCATCATTATCAGAATCTTGTACGCAACCTTTCTCATCTACATATTGACGTGCTTCAATAGTAGTGTTAGGACACTCATCTAAATAATCATATACACCATCTTTGTCGCTATCACTAGGGCAACCATTTTTATCAACAGAGCCATATGCTTCGGCAGGTGTACCTGGGCATTGATCTAAATAGTCATATACACCGTCGCCGTCAGTATCTAGTAGACAACCCTTCTCATCTACCAATTGACGTGCTTCGGTAGTAGTGTTAGGACACTCATCCAAATAATCATATACACCATCTTTGTCGCTATCAACAGGGCAACCGTTTTTATCAACAGTACCATTTGCTTCTGCAGGTGTACCTGGACATTGATCTAGGTAGTCATATACACCATCGCCGTCAGTATCTAGTAGACAACCCTTCTCATCTACCAATTGACGTGCTTCAGTAGTAGTGTTAGGACACTCATCCAAATAATCATATACACCATCTTTGTCGCTATCAACAGGGCAACCATTTTTATCAACAGCACCATTTGCTTCAGCAGGTGTATCTGGGCATAAATCTAAATAATCATATACACCATCGCTGTCAGTATCTATCGGACAACCTACTGAATCTACCATTCCATGTGCAGCTTGTGGGGTATTCGGACATTTATCTATATCGTCGGATACTCCATCGCCATCAGAATCTTGTAGGCATCCTACACTGTTAACATATCCGCGTGCCCCTTCTTCGGTATCAGGACATTGATCTAGGTAGTCATATACACCATCTCCGTCGGTATCCATTGGACAACCTACTGAATCTATAAATCCAAATGCAGCAGAAGGTGTGTGTGGACAATGATCTAAATAGTCGGCTACTCCATCTGCATCAGCATCAAGTGGGCAACCCATTTCATCAACTCGTACATTCAATGGAGTATTTGGACATACATCTATTCTGTCCCATACACCGTCTTTGTCTTTATCTTTATTCTTAGGATTAGTTCCAGCTACGATCGCTACACCAAAGGCTACATTTACACCTGGTGTTTTATATGGCAATGATACATTGGTTCCATCTATAGTAGCTTTAGCATAATTTGTAGGAATATAGTCGGTTGCCAATGTTAACATAATACCATCGTATGGTGCTAAAGATACAGCAGCCCCAAGGTTGCTCCAACGACCATTGATAAATGAGTATGATGCAGCTAAGTTAAACCAGTTTACTGGACGAAAGGCTGCACCCAAGGTAACTTCCTCTGTAATATGCTTATTATAGAAACGAGTGCGTGAGTGAACACCTACACCTACGCGATTTTTCCAGAAGTTAGCATCTAAGCCTACATGCAAGTTAGCAGTTAACATATTGAGATATGGAAAATCTTTCTCTATATCATCAATATGTATACCGTTAGTATAGCCCTCAAGGTGCTCATTCAAATCATTGATGAGAGCATCGCTATCAAAACCATTTATGTCGCCATAGTCGCTGTACTCTAGGTCAATTCCTTTAAAAGTAGTATCAACTGAAAATTTTGTGCTAGCAAAATTGTGCCAACGCAAAAAACCAAGATCAGTCACAGATGCGCTGATTTGTAGTTGTTCGATAGGCTTATATGTGACACCTAAATCAAATGCAACACCCAAACCAGCTGGCTTAATAATTTCTTTTACCATATCTAGTGTGGTAGGAGCATCTGTTATATTGCTATAAATATTTGTTAGGTCATAGTCTGCTAAATCCCTAGGATCGTTAGGTATAGATCTCATATTCAATGGAGCTGCTACTCGTAGCTTTCCTGTAGCTGTAGCATGCAATGAATCAAGTGAGGTTGCAAATTTTAAATCATCTACATTAACACCTAAATGAGCTTGTCCGAGTAGGAATTTAATTTTACCACCCACTGTCCATTTGCGATTAATAACATGAGAGTATCCTAATGCAATGTCCGTATAAGCTAAGGCGTTTACACCTAATGACAATGGACCTACGACTCCTGTACTTAAATCATTAAGTGTGAATATCGAACTGGAGATTCTGCCTTCTGCTATAACGCGCTCAGATACATTTAAGTGTAGGTAGCCATTTTCTTTGATTCTGAATCCAAAACCAAGAAGGTTTGTATATATATCTGTATCTAGAACAAAGTTTTTAGGACGTTTGTCAAGCCAGTTGGCAGGTGCGTCAGGGTGAAATGGAGTAATAGTTTGACCATTAGGACCCTTAAAGAGAAAATCGGACATAGCCCAATTGTTTGTTCCGGCCCATATGCTGGTATAACCTATTGCAGGTAGAGTAAGATAAAACTTACTAACTGGCTGAAAGGCTGGGTTGATGGTATGACGCATAGGTGCATTCTCTAAGAAGTACAAAGTATTGACTTGTTGAGCTTGTATGTTAGATGCGCCTAATAGGAGAATGGCAATTAGTATGTTACGCAATGTTTTTTTCATTGTATTTCCTCCTGAATTATTGGTTGATAATTGAGTCTAAATTAAGTATTGCTTCTACGCTAGCACCGATACCTAGTTTCACGCGTATGTAGTTGTCATTTGTCAATTTTACATTGAATAGACCTTGTTTATATGCTTCTTTCATAGACTCGTCGTTAAGCTCTGCATAGAAAGCTACTTTCTTGATTTTCTTAATAACTTCTAACTTTTCACGGTCTACATTTACAAACTCATAGCTGAACGCTGGTGTTGCACTCCAATTGTGATTTTCAAATTTGTGTGTAGGTGCTTTTATTAGTACTGTATCGTTCTGAGTTATCAACAATGGCTTGTTTGTCTCTGGGTCAATGATGATGTTGTTGTTCTCATCGTAGCAAGTAAATACTCCTTTAAGGTCTAGTGGAATACTGTTCTCGAAAGTGATAACTAATTTTGCCTCAGCTTTCTCCAAGGTGTCAAGTACAGTTACGCTGTTTAGGATAGAATCCAAGTTCAAACTACTCAAATCAATACCCTTGATGGTGTCTGCATACGCCAAAGCTAAGCCTTCGTTAAAGATCATAGGCAAGTTGCATGCTGCATCTATTCTAACATTTGTATTCTTGGTCAAACGCATTTGTGGTGTTTCTTGCTCGTTAGGTCTGAATGCAAACTTATAACCGATCTTGTCTGGGCGAATAGTAAGCAAATTATCAATATGTCCACGTTCAGGATCTTCATCAAACAAAATGTGTATATTGGTCTTATCTCCAATCTTGCTACTTAATGGCAAATATTCATTTTTGTTGAAGTACTTGTATAGTTTCTGACTTCCAGAGAAGGTTGCATAGCGTATATCTCCTTGCTCATTCTTTGTGTACAAGTGATCACCTTCTAAGATAAACGCACCAGCTACCTCTGTGGTGATAGCTACATCTATGCTTGGATATGCTAGTGGCAAATTCAGTTTTTGTAGTGTGTTCCAAGGCGACCAAAAGTCTGCAATGCGATCTTCTGCGTCAGCAGACATATCATCACTTGGTTCAAACATACCCCATACTGCATGGTAGTCAATAAATTGAACACCAAGGTCGTATTGGAAGGCAGCTGTGCTAGGAACTGTTACGGCACCTGCAGAGGTAGGAATCGTTACATATACGGTAAGATCAAATGTACATGAGTCTGTTACATTATTAACATAGTCTTTCCAACTTTGAGGATTTTTGTTCTTCATTAAGTTTAGTGAGAATTCGTCAATGTTAATAGGAATGTCTTTGCCATAAGAATAATTATCGCCCTTCTTATATACGGTGATAGTATTTCCTGATGGACGGTTAAAATTCTTACCTAAGGTCAAAGTAACTCTATCTATCCACTCCCATTTGATAGGTGAATTACCTACAGATGAGATCTTACTAGTAAAACTCGCATTCTTGATCAGTGCACTATCGATACGTTGTTTACTTTGGTCTTGGTTGATACCACTCAACTTCAATGTCAATGGGAATGTCATTTGTATTTGTTTTCCATCACCTTGAAGTTTACCTCCGCTCAGCGAACCTTTAACTTGATCGTAAATGTTCATTTTGAGTTGGGTACGGCTGATGTATTTGCTCAAATCCAATTGGTGGAATTTGCGCTCAATACTAAAGGTATCTCTAAAAGTTATGACGCCGTGATTATTTAAACTATCAATATAGATACCCCATGTGCCATCTCCTACAAAGTCACCGATGGTTGCTCGCATTGAACCGATAGGAGTGGCAACATTAGCATTAACTTTTACAGATGTGTCAATGTTATTCAAATCAACATCTGCTTCACATCCTTGTATCAACATGGCTAAGCAAAATGTGCTTACCACGGATAATGTTGTTAATAAACGTCTCATATGATTTAATAATTTTAATATTTTCAATTTTAATCGATTGTGCAGTATTTGTGTTAAAAATACTATACTCCAATTAGCTTGCAAAATTACAACTTTTTTTTGACATGTGCAACTTTTTTATTAAAAAATAAAAATATATTCATTGTCTTTCAACTTTCAACTCTTAACTTTCAACTTTTCTTACAGAAACCTTGTGTATTTCCAAACTTTTTCGTACCTTTGCACCCGAAAATGCGTTATTAGGCATTTAAACTTTTGAAACTTCTAAAACAATTAAAACTTTTTAATTTATAAACATTATGATTTACAGCAAAGAGGTACAGGAAATGTGCCAAGTAGCTAAAGGACCTAACCACGGTCCAGCTCCAATCCCAGAAGAGGGTAAGTGGGTGAAAGCTAAAGAGATC
>JAFZEQ010000029.1 GCA_017560605.1 Paludibacteraceae bacterium | reverse complement strand
TCTACCTCGCGTGCATAGCGTGCGATAGCGAGAGCTTGGAAGATACGCTCGGAAGACACAGAGATAGGGTATGTGCCATTGCGGAGCACGTTACCATAAACCATATAGCGGATACTCTTGTCGTAGTATTCTTGTTGCACATCGAGGGTCTCGTAGCGTACAGCACCGAGTTTATAGGCGTTCTCCTCGTTTTGGCGTAGTTGCTCCGCACTGAAGCCACCGGTGTTAGCACATACAGCGTGCACCTCGTATCCAAGTTCTTTAGCAAGGTACATCACGGTATAAGAGGTGTCCAAACCGCCACTATAAGCAACTACCACACGTTTCTTGTGAGGAGGCTCAAACAAGAGTCCTGTGCAGAGGCAACGCTCGAAGTTATTACGGCACAATACGTCGTAGTTCACACAACTCTCGCAACCCTTCCAGAATTTAGGATCAGAAGTGAGGTCTTGGAAAGTCACTGGTTTGAAACCAAGCTCAGTGTTCATCTTCATCACGGCAGCACCAGTGGTGAGAGAGAAGATCTTGGCATTAGGGAATAACTCTTGTGAGAGCGCTACGATGCGACTTTTGATTTGCTTAGCCAGTCCCATATGACGGTATTCTGGTTTCACGATAAGACCAGAGTTAGCCACAAAGTGACCGTGGTCCCAGCACTCTACATAACTAAAACCAGCAAACTTGTCACCATCTAAGGCGATAACTGCTTTGCCTTCGCGCATCTTTTGCGCCACGTATTCAGGATTACGTTTAGCAATACCCGTTCCACGATCTTTAGCAGCCTCCTCGATGGTATACAAAATCTCTTTTACATAAGGTATATGCTTCTCAGAAGCAACCTCAATAGAAAATTGAATCATCGTGTATAAATCTTTTTTGTTAATATTCTTAGCACAACATACCAAAGGTATGTAAAAAACGTACAAAGGTACTACATTTTTCGCAAATAAACAAGAAAAATAAAAATTATTTTTAAATATGTGAAAAAATGATTATCTTTGCAGACAAATTCAAAAACAATGAAACAAGACCAAATACATAGTATTACACAAGCACACCCCGTGAGTATCGAACTAGAAATAGCCGACGACTTGCATGCAGGATTTCCTAATGCTGCCGCTGATTATGCCAACGAGACAATAGATTTAGCCAGGGAGATGGTGCGACATCCCGAAAGCACATTCTATGCCCGCATCATGGGTGATAGTATGCAAGAAGCAGGTATACACGACGGCGATATTGTTGTAGTAGATCGTTCTTTACAACCAGATAATGGCGACTTTGTAGTAGCTTGCATAGACGGCGAGTTCACCCTAAAAGAATACCAATTTGACACGCGCAATCAATGCGTTTGGCTCATTCCGCACAACGCTAATTATCAACGCATTAAGGTAACCCAAGAAAACAACTTTATGATCTGGGGCGTAATCACATATTGTGTGCATAGTTTAAAAAGGAAAATATAGTATTTTGTCTAACTACCCATAGCATCGTCTTACAAACCATTTTTTAGCAGAATGATAGCCCTATGCGATTGTAATAACTTCTTTGTATCCTGCGAGCGAGTGTTTCGTCCCGACTTGGAAGGTAAACCGGTAGTAGTACTATCGGGCAATGATGGTTGTGTTGTATCGCGTAGCAATGAGGCTAAAGCTCTTGGCATCAAAATGGGCACTCCTTACTTTCAGATCGAAGGCTTCGCACAAAAAGAAGGCGTGACCGCTTTTTCATCTAACTTTGCTTTATATGGAGATATATCTAGCCGAGTTATGAGCATACTAGCCAAGCACACACCACGATTAGAGCAATACTCTATAGATGAAGCATTTATACACGCCGACCACATACCAACTGACAAACTCAAAACATACTTCGAGCAAGTGGTCAAGCAGGTGCACCAATGGGTAGGTATACCCATATCAATTGGTATTGCACCCACCAAGACACTAGCCAAAATTGCTAGCAAATTTGCCAAGCAATATCCTGCCTACCACAACGTATGCATTATCGATAGTGATGAGAAACGTATCAAGGCTCTGCAACTGTTTCCCATAGAAGATGTATGGGGTATAGGCAGACAAGCACAAAAGAAACTAGCAGTTGCTAACATCAAAACGGCATGGGACCTTGCTCAACAGTTGCCAGAATTTACAAAAAATCTACTACATAAGCCTGGCTTAATGACCTGGCAAGAACTCAACGGCAAGGACTGTATTGACATCAGCGACAGGCCTGAACGACAGAGCATTTCGCAATCACGTACTTTTCTCACTGGCATCAGCGATAGAGCAATATTGGAAAAGATTCTAGTAGACTTTATGAGCTACTGCGCTGATAAAATGCGCAAACAAGGAAGTGTGTGCCAACAGTTTTGTGTATACGCCCATACATCACGTTTTTCAGATAGCCCTATGCAGGTTATACATCAGGTGGTCACTCTACCTATCCCTACTGCTATCACTAGCGAACTTGTGAGCCATATGCTAACAGTTCTACGTCGTCAGTGGCGCGCCTATCCGTACAAGAAAGCTGGCGTAGTACTGATGAACCTATCGCCTGCTACCAATCAACAACAAGTTCTATTTGACGAGCGCCCTCGTGAACGCAACGAGCGTCTCCAAAAAACCATCGATCACATCAACCAACAGTACAACAAGCCTGCCATTAAGATGGGTGTACAGATAGTGGATAGCAATAATCAACAAATCACCAAAAAAGAGAAACTATCACCTTGCTATACAACCAATCTACACGACATTATCAAAATCAAATGCTAAACCTAAATAGGCAAATCGTTAAAATAAAAAATACAATTAAATTGCATTTTTCGATACTAAACTACCTATAATTGAAATATTTTTTGTACCTTTGCGGCCACTAACATAATTTCCCATCGAATTCTAAAGCTGATAGATATGCAACGATTTTTAACAATTTTAGCAAGTTTGATATTTACTACTAGTCTTTGTGCGCACGATTTTAAGGCCCAAAAACTGTACTACACTATCACCAGCAACAACACTGTAGAGCTTGCACCACAGGAGGAATCTGCAGACAACTATAAACGTCAAACCATTGTTATCATACCAGAAGTAGTCACACACAAAGGTACTACCTACACAGTCACAGGTATAGCAGATGGAGCATTTAGTTATTGTGCTACACTAACTTCGGTAACGATACCAGAGAGCGTAACAAAGATAGGTGACCGCGCCTTCAAAAGTTGCCAGATGCTAGCTAATGTAAATATGCCTAGCAGTATACAGCAGATTGGGCAAGAAGCTTTTGCTGACTGCTACACGCTAGAATCGATAGCATTGCCAGATAATGTCAAGACTATAGATAACAAAGCTTTTTCTAACTGCACCTCGCTCACAGAGTTCACTATACCCGTAGGTCTAACAATTCTGGGTGAGAATGTGTTTGAGTACTGCAATTCACTCAGTACCATAACCTGGTTAGCTAGCAACTGTAGCCATCGTTCATCTGCTTCACCTATCACTTCGATAAAAGGTAAAATACACACATTCAAGTTTGGCGAACAAGTAAAACATATACCCGCTAGTTTGTGTCAAGGTCTTTTTTCCGTAACAGAAATCCAACTTCCCAGCACCATCGAGAGCATCGGTAACAACGCTTTTAGCGATTGTTCTGCACTTAAGACTATCAACATTCCAGCAGGTGTACAAACAATTGGTAATCATGCATTTAGCAACTGTATATCGCTCAGTCAAATCAGCATCAACAAGGATATTAAGAACATAGGTATTGGCCTATTTGCTGGTTGCTCTAACCTGAAATCTGTAAGTCTCCCTAACGAGCTGGGCAATATACCTGCTAGCTGCTTTGAAGGATGCAAATCCTTAACATCCATCCAAATACCGACAACTGCTACTAAGATCGAAAGCAAGACATTTAAGGATTGTAATGCCTTAACTACAATCGAACTACCAGCTTCCATCAAAGAGATTAATGAAGAAGCTTTTAAAAACAGCAAATTACAACAAATCACTATACCCGAACAAGTAACTAAAATTGCAAATTCTGCTTTCGAGGGGTGTAACGAACTACGCTCTATCAAGTGGATGCCACGAGACTATCAAGCTACATCATCACCTTTTAACACTATCAAACATCAGATTACAGAATTTGTAGTAGGACCTAGCATCACGCATATTTCTAGTTATATGTGCCAAGATATGACGGCACTAACCAAGATATCACTACATGACAGTGTAACCTCTATTGCTGACAATGCTTTCAAAGGCTGCAAATCACTCAAATCATTTACTTTCCCTGCCAACCTGAACAGTGTAGGTAATAATATTTTGGAGGACTGTAGTTCTATTAATACCATCATTTGGAATGCCAAAAACTACACAGCATCACAACCATTTCATAATATTAGCACACAGATCACTAGCTTGCAGTTTGGCAAGGATGTAGAGCAGATCCCAGGCTTTCTATTTAGCGGTCTAGACAAAGCCAAAATTCAAGACAAACCAGATAACGCCAAGGTGCTACACCCTAGTAATCAAATTTACTACACGACAACCAATGGTCAAACAATAGAGTTCAGTAGTTCAGACGCTACAGTTATCAGCAACACCTACAACGGCGTAGGTGTAATAACAATGGACAAACCTATTAAAAACATTGCTGATAGCAAGTTCAGCAACAACTCCACCCTACAAACCATCGTTTTGCCTAGTAGCGTTAAGAGTATTGGACAGTCTGCGTTTAGTGGTTGCAGCAACCTTCAATCAGCCCATCTGGGTGATAGCGTAACGCAGATAGGTAATTATGCTTTTAATAAGTGTTCTGCACTTAGCTCACTACACATACCAAAGACCATGAGCAAACTAGGAACACAGGCAGTAGAAAACACCAAGTGGTTTCAGCAACAAACACAAGGTGTAGTGTATGTAGGCGCCATACTGTATAAATATAATGGTGACATGCCAGCTCACACATACATTAAGGTAGAAAAAGGTACTACATGTATTGCTTCTAAAGCTTTCATGAACTACAACAATCTTGATTCAGTATATCTACCAGCATCAGTTAGTCGCATCGAAGACTATGCCTTCAACGGATGTGCATCCTTGCAAAAGATCAATCTTCCTAGTCAACTAAAGCATATAGGAGACGGCGCCTTTGCCAATTCAGCACTACGATCTGCGGCAATACCTAATGGCGTTAAAACAATACCATATGCTGCGTACTACAACTGCAAATCACTCAATAGTGTCAGCATACCTGGTAGCGCAACCAGCATTGGCAACCAAGCTTTTGAGGGTTGTTCAGCACTCAGGTCTATAAGCATACCTAGCGGAGTTAAGGATATAGGCGAAGCAGCATTCCGTGATTGCAACAACCTATCCAGCATCAGCATCTCTAGCACCGTCAAGACAATTGGCCAAGAGGCATTTATCAACTGCCGCTCGTTGCAATCTGTCACATTACCTAGCAGCGTTAGCAGTATTGGCAACCAGGCCTTCTATGGCTGCTCATCATTACATACACTAACCATACCTAGTTCACTTAAGAGCCTAGGACATAGGGTTATCCAATATTGTTCTTCACTCAAATCCATATCGTTACCGAACTGCGTCAAGGAGATTGAATCAGAGATGTTTGCGGGTTGCTCATCACTCAAATCAGTCAGTCTACCTAGTAGTATGACTAGCATCAACGATTATGCATTCTCTGGGTGTTCATCACTCACCAGCATCACTATTCCTAGTAGCGTTAAGAGCATTGGATACTATGCATTCAGAAACTGCTCTTCGCTCAAAAATCTATCCATACCTAGCAGCGTAAAAAATATTGACAACGGAGCTTTCTATGGTTGTTCGTCATTGACATCCTTGTCAATTCCATCTGGTATTTCAAATATATACGGCGAGACATTCAATTACTGCTATTCGCTTAAGACAGTCAGAATCCCTAGTTCAATACGCAACGTCAACTGGAATGCGTTCTATGGCTGTAACGCACTAACGACCATTTATTTTGGCGGAACCATTGAGCAACTACGCTACTCGGGCTTTGGATGGCCAACTAGCTCAGTAAACCTAGTGGTTTGTAGCGACGCTAATCTCAGAAGATAAAAGAACCTTATATTAGAAACAAAAAGAAGCGATGGAAATCCATCGCTTCTTTTTTGATCATTTCATACAAATTATTTATTTTTTCCTTTTTTACGTTTGGTTTTATCATCTTCTAGCCTAAAATTGATAGGAATGGTATATTTAACACGCACGGGCTTACCAAATGCACTGCCAGGTGACCAGTTAGGCATAGTGCTGATTACGCGAACCGCTTCTTTATCTAGCGATTTTTCACCTGATGATCTTAGCACTTGTATATTCGTGATGCGACCGTCTTTCTCTACTACAAACTGGCAAATAACACGTCCTTGTATATTATTCTCTTGCGCTATAATAGGATAAGTCACATTCTCCTGTAGAAATTTCATCATCGCCTGTAGTCCACCAGGAAATTCTGGCATAGAATCAACTACGACAAATATCTCCTCCCCATTCGTTGTGTCATTTGCAGTCCCAACATTAACAGTTCTATAATGCATAAAATCTGTAACCAATTCTAGCTGATTTTTAGCTTGCTCATGACCTTGGTTTGATGCCTTAAGTAACCATATTGCTGCCTCTTCGTAGTTATCGCTATCTATACAAAAGTTTGCGTATTTATATTGAGCTTGAGCGTTACCTTGTTCTGCGGATTTTTTGCACCAATAAATTGATTTCTCCTGATCTTTATCTACTCCATCACCTTTTGCATAACAACTTGATAGCTGCAATTGAGCACTTGACTCACCCAGTTCTGCTGCCTGAGTCCACAGAGCCACTGCTTTTGGCTTATTGCACTTAACGCCCAGACCATTATAGTAACAATTCGCTAAATCGGTCATAGCATAAATGCAATTTTTATCTACGGCTTCTTGATAATATTTTATAGCTTTGGATGCGCTCATTTTTACACCCAGACCATACATATAGCATGTACCAATCATATGCAGGGCATTGCCATCGCCTTTTTCTGCTGCCTTTTTATACCACTCTAATGCCTGTTTATAATTCTGCTCTACTCCAAATCCACCATAGTAACATAAAGCTATAGATGATAGTGCATCTACATTACCATCGTCGGCTGCTTTGTTTAACCAAAACAGCGCCTCCTTGTAGTTTCTTTGTATCAGATAGTCAAGACCTATCTTGTACGAAAGCTCCCCACCT
Organism: Paludibacteraceae bacterium; assembly: GCA_017560605.1. The sequence continues at coordinate 3,157 of JAFZEQ010000029.1, read as the reverse complement.
GCCCAAACAGGTAGAGTCATTATGCATAATAAACCTAAAAATAATTTCTTTTTCATAAGCATTTTTTATTTAATAATATTCTATCACACGTTGTTCGATGAGCAATGGTTTACCATTTACATGCACCACTCGCTCTAGCCAGTTGTCTTTTACATCAAAACTGGTATATTCAAACTTATAAGCCTCTGGATCATGCATCTTTGCCTTGCGCGAATACTGCACTAGTAGTTTCTTATGATCGTACTCTAAATTGATCTTGAGTACCACCTCATCGTTTTGCGTCTCAACCACTGAAGTTAGTTGCCCGTTGCTTAGCCATTCTTGTGAAATGATATAAGTAGAACTATTCTCTAGATCCTTAGTTATAGATTTTGACATCAGATTATTCTTGTATTCATACAATATCTGCACACTAGGGATCGTGTCACGATATAGCATATATGACTCTACCTGCAGACCATTAAAGCAGCATTCTCTCACATCATAATTGTCAGGAAAATTAACATTATAATATTGGTATCCTACTGCCTGACCATGCTCTACAGCTATCTCTGATGAGCTTTGTAGTTTGCCTTTACTATCTTTTAGTTTATTGGATATTCTATAGTTTCCAATATAGTCACTCTCTATCACACTTTGTAACTTATGTCTATTATCATACACCTCTTGCTTGATAATATTGCCTTTTTTATTATAGTGAGCTTCACACATAGGATAAAAAGACAAATAATTGTCTGTTATTATATAATCCATCAATGCATCCTTCTGCACTTTCCCGTCCTCTACTGTGGTAAAGAAGCACGAGGTTTTAACAGTCTTCACCCTGCCCTTCATACCATTTATAGCCAACGTATTATAGCTCTTATCGGCACACGCTGTCAACAGCACTAGGACCATAGCTAATTGAAAAAATCGTTTCATAAAAGACACCTGATTTATTTTCGTGTGCAAATTTACAATTATTTTTTCACACAACCAAATCTTTGCTCATTTTAACAAAAAAAGCCAGCAAGAAATCTCTTACTGGCTATTTTTAATATGCTATTGAATGTATTTATTAGTTTTTAAAAAGTTTCAACACACTCTTTAACTTTTATCTTTGTTCTTTTTAAGATTGGTATCAATTTCTTACGCTTATCACTATTCAAAGCATTTAGATTCTTAATTTTATATGTTAGTTTTAATATTACAATATTCTCAATGGAGATAAAATCACCTCTTTGGTTCGTGCCAATGTTTCGCGCACGAGGTGGTAGGCATGCAACCACTTGATGTCTGTATCTTTGGCATTATAAGCCATCGTCTCTTCAGTAAACACCAACTCGCTCAAATAGATTGCTCGCTGATTATGAAATTTCTGCGAAATAATCGTTACAGTTGTTTGATATCCAAACATATCGCCAAAATTATTAATCGAAGCCCATGTGCTATTACCAGCAGCATCACATATAATACGGTCAGCAGGTACTACCTCACTGATTTGATCACGCATCTCATCTACCTCGTTATAGCCATCCAAATCATTCTCACCTGAGATAAAGATATAATCTATCTTACCTGCTTGATACAAGTCGATAGCTGCCTGTACGCGAGCATCATAGTACGGACTTGGTTCATGTGTACGCCCTGTCCCCAATAGTATGCCATACGTAGAATGCGGAAGTTCACTAATATCGTCATAGCATTTATCCGAAGACATACTCAACACCAGAATATTACATGCCGCTGCTACAACAACACTTATCAGTATAATATACAATATTATTCTTCTCATATGCTAATTGCAAGTTAAAATAAAACCAATTATTTTGTATATTTAATAAAATAGGTCGCAAAGATACTGCTTTTTTTTGAATTGAGCAAAAAAAGAGCCCCGAAAGGCTCTTTTCTGTTTCGATTAACCGTCTAACCGATACTAACCGTCTAACCGATTATTTCACCACAGAACCAGTTGCGTTGTACTTAACGCCGTTCTTGATGATTACGAGTTGACCGTTCTCGAGGTGTTTCTCAACGTTGCCAGCAACAGTAGTCACATCCTCAACAGCGGTTGGAGTAACGTTGTAAGTGATATGAACAGGTACACCATATGAGTTAACAGCGTCGATCACCATAGTAAGTTTACCATCTACTTTACCTACCTCGATTTGACCAGCAACCATGTAGTATAGTTTATCGAGATACAATGTACCAGCTTCCTCAACCAATGTGCTGTAGAAGCATGGCCATACGCCTTGACCTGCTACATAACCTTGTGAAGCATATGCAGTACCGTAAGCAGGAGTTGCAGACAATGGATATACGCCAGCTGGAACACCTACCTCAGGATCAGTAGTGTTAGCAAAGAACAACAATGACATTTGATCACTCATATCAGCTGCAACAACATCTACATAGATTTGACCGCTAGCTGCATACTCCAAGTCAACTGCTAAATGATCCTCGGTAGTATAAGCACGGTTTACGCTACCTGTTTGCTCGTCATATTGAAGACCTGTAGTCTCTTCTGCAGCAGGATCAAGAACCACTTTACCAGCTACGCCGTTAGAGTTAACTGCGTCGATAGTCAATTTCATTTTGCTATCTACGTACTCGATAGTTACAGAACCACTTACCATGAAGAACATTGGAGTAGTGACGTATACGCCATCCTCTTTAACTACCAATGGGAAGTATGCGCAAGGTGTCACACCATATTGTGCGCTGTAACCTTGAGAAGCATAAGCTGTACCATAAGCAGGAGTGCTAGTGATAGGATAAGTACCAGCAGGTACATTGCCATTCTCGTCAAGAGCTTGTACGAAGAGCAAGAGTGATGTTGAGCTGCTGTAGTCAGCTGCAATCACGTCGATGTATACTTGACCTTGGCTGATGTAGTCGGTAGTTACCTCAAGTGCGTCACCAGCGTTATAAGTAACCTCAATAGCCTCGGTAGCGTCGTATTGAAGACCAGTAGTAGCTGCAGGAGCTTTCTTCAAACCTGGAGCGAGCTCAAAAGTTAAATTGGCTGATTTTGGACTAAGTTGATAAGCATTGCGTGGAGTACCCACTGTTGGGTTGGCTACTGCGCCAAGTACCATACATAATGACAAAGCAAGAGTGTAAAGTTTTTTCATAATACGTTAAATTTTAATTGATTATACCTTAATTTATTAGA
>JAFZEQ010000028.1 GCA_017560605.1 Paludibacteraceae bacterium | reverse complement strand
GTAGTTGCCATAGCACCTTCGTAACTTACAGTCAACTCATCTGCAGTCGCTTTGAAGATATATGGCTTACCTGCTACAAGCGCTGCACCTTCCTCCAATTGGTCGAGGTACAGACCAGTTGCATCGCCGTTCTTAATCTCTGCGTATGCTATCTCATAGAACTCAGCACCAGCATAACTGCTTGAGCCATAAGGCAAGCAGATTGTACCATAGTTGCCATTGGTCACAGCACGGGTGTATCCGCTCTCTGAAACGGTAACGGTATATACAGAACTCTCTACGGCGTTGTAGTTGCTATTACCTGCGTCCACAGCTTTTATAGTAGCTGTACCTGCAGCCTCAGCTGTTAAGGTGTTGCCACTAACGCTAATAGCAGAACCAGTCAGCTCGTAACTTACAGCACCACAAGTACTTGTTGCATCCAAAGCGAGGGTTTGACCTGGCAACAATGTGCAATCAGCAAAACTCCAAGTGAGCACTTGATCTGCCTTATTCACTACGAGCGTAGCGGTACCACCAGACACATTGTTGTACTTATTGCTTTCCGTTGGGCGGAACTCTAGGTTATAGGTATGTGTACCTGCATTAGGCACATCTGCAGCATTGTAGCTGTCTGTAATAGCAAATGTACCTGCTACACTGGCTTCGCCACCTACAAGCACGAGTGCTTGCTCAAGGCTTGCACCATAGGTAACAGCTGCGATAGTTGGCCAAGCAGTAACAGTAGGAGTAGCTTTGTTGATTGTGATGGTATGTGTTACGTTCGCTGCCGCGTTGTAGTTGCCATTGCCCGCTTGGGATGCGGTGATGGTAACCGTTCCTTCTTTTTCTGCGGTAAGGGTATTGCCAGCAAGCGTAGCCGCATCGCCAGAGATAACATAACTGACTGCACCACCAAGAGCGGTAGCAGAGAGCGTGTGGCTATCGCCTACGGTCAACTCAGTTGGAGGTGTGGTAGTCCAAACAATGGCTTGGTCCGCTTTGTTGACAGTCAGGACAACGGCATTATATTTATTTACGGTGTTATAGGTACTAACATCATTCGGGGTAAATGTCACATTGTAATTGTACGTACCTGCGTTAGGTACGGTTCCAGCACTATAGTAGTTAGCAATAGCGAAAGTACCTGGTACAGAAGCAGAGCCACCTTTGAGTTTAAGGGCATCACCAAGGTTTGTTCCATAGGTTACCGCATTGAGGGTAGGCCAAGCAGTAACGGTAGGAGTAACCTTTGTGGTTTGTCCGTGAAGGTTCAAAGCACGAGCATGACCAGTAACAGAATTTCCGCAAATAGTACTATTATAATTAACTTTTAATCTTGCATAGTGGTCACCCACAGTATTATGATTGTAGGTGACAGTATATCTAACCTTGTTTCCTAAATCTTCGCTTGTTACCTTGAATGCAGACGGATTTTCGCCAGTAAGCTCAACAGAAAGATCACTTGCTTTGGTAGGAATACCATATGCTGAGTAATCTACTTCAAAAGAATAGGTTGAAGCAGCTGCGTTGATACTTTTCGATGCTTCCCAAGTGTAATAATAGTTGGTTATTTTGAAATCCTTAAATTGAATAAGACCATGCTCTATCATTAATCCATATATGTATTGACCGCTGAGTCCTTCAGGAAGGTTGAATGTATAACTTTGTTCTCCAGCTGCATTGTTGTAGTAGTTTTGCTCAAGACTACACATAATTGCTCCGTGAATATCTGATAAGCCAATAGCTTCAAAATCACTTCCATCTCCATACACCGAGGCTCTTTGAAAAGGATATGGTTCTTCTTGTGCTGTAGTCTTAAATGAAATCACATCGGGTGAACAATCATAGTTATTGGTGTTTTCTAGGATTACCCTCGTCGCATACCCTTCTGCACCAGGTTGCAATGTACTACTACATGTCACATACTCCGACGCTTGCGCCCAAATTTCGCTGCTGGCCAGCAAAATAGCTGTCAACAGAAATAGTTTTGTAAAAATCTTTTTCATAAGCGTTTTTATTTTTAGTTATTATTAGTCGATCTTTGAAGAAAAATATTTCACAGTGCAAAAGTACTCATTTCAGTCCGAAAGTAAGTTTTAGTGTATCAAAATATTGTTTCGTTTTGGCAAAATATGATAAAAATACAAAAATGAAACATATTTTATTGCATGTACGAAAAAAAAGCAGTATCTTTGCAAACAAATCGCCAATGCGATGTTTCAGGCGACTGAGTCGCGTATCAAAGTTTCAATGTTCCATAGATTGAAACAGGAAGCGTGAAACATTGAAATAGCGAAGCGTGAAACTCTAAAAAAACTTGTTGGCATGCATTTTACTGACTCGACATCTGTCATTAATCTCATTGTACTGGGCATACATGTCTTTGTGCAATTAGCGGCTGCCATCCTTATATATATTAAGCAGCACGACCCTCAAAACCGCTCGTGGCGATATATATTCCTTTTCTTCGTGGTGTCTGCTATAGCGTCTACTGTGGAGATAGCTTTAGTGACCAATCAGTCGTTCAAACCGGATTCATATAAGCTGCTCGATCCGCTTATCAATATTCCGGGCTTTTATATTTTTGCCATTCTGCTGTGCTATATCATTGAACTCCTGCGTCCGCACTGGCTCAATTTTAAGCGACTACTCATACTTTTTCTTCCTAGTCTGATATGCGCATGTGTGGTGCTGTTTTTTGTGGTAAAAGGTAATATCACTAATTTATGTAGCGTTAGCGAACTAAGTGCACATCTAGCAGAGCCAAATGTTATTGCTCGACTTGTGTTCTTGTGTATCTATCTTCCTTATTTTGTTTATTTGATTATTCTTCGTTTGCGACTCAAACCAACTCATGCTGGCAAGTACTATGATACATTAGTCTTGGTAACTACATTGTTGTGTATATCGTATGTCTTCAGTAGAGGATTGCAGTTTTATTTAGGATATATCACTCATGAGATTCTATATCTGTTGTTGTCAGTCGTGATTATCTATTTCGAACATTACGAGCGATTGCATGTGCCTCTTGAAAAAGTACGCGATTACTATACTTGGGATCAGCTGCCTCATACTACACAAAACACTGTTAATACCGTGGCACAAACTCTACAACAACTGATGGATGATCCTACAGTGTGGCAAGACTCTGAATTGACTGGTGACAAGATT
>JAFZEQ010000027.1 GCA_017560605.1 Paludibacteraceae bacterium | reverse complement strand
TGAAACTAGCTATCGATGTGGTTTGTGAAGGCGATAGCAGTAAGATCGACCTATTGGTCAGCGGTATCAATCATGGCTCTAATGCAGGTATCAATGTCATCTACTCAGGCACTATGGGTGCTTGTTTTGTAGGTGCTGAGCATGGTATACCTTCAATTGGTTTTTCTATTGATGACCATAGTCCAGAGGCTGATTTTAGTCATATGGAGAAGTATATCCTAGAACTCACAAAACATCTATTAGAGGAGAAGAAACCTTATGGTGTATGCTACAATGTCAACGCGCCTGTGGGTGAGCTAGTAGGAATAAAATGGACACGCCAATGTCGTGGCTATTGGACCAAGGAGATGATACCTACCGTTGACGAGAATGGCGAAGCTTGCTTCAAACTGGGCGGCGAGTTTATCAATATCGAACCAGAAGCTAATGACACCGACCACTGGGCAATGAACAACCACTACTTGAGCGTGCATCCTTGTTCGGTGGATCAAACCGCCAATGAGTTGGTGTGATGAAAACAAAGCTAGATAAATATTGGATAGGCATACTACTAGGCTTGGCATTGCCAGCACTAGTAGGGTATGTCTATGTCGAACGCTTTAATCTGTGGTACACATTTGAAGTGTTTAACTGGGAGCAGGTGCGTCCGATAATAGGTAATATATGTCAAATAGGTATTTTTCCTAATCTGGCCTTCGTCTTTGTGTTTTACACCCTAGATTTGTGGCGACTGGCTAAAGGCCTTTTTATAGGCGCTGCACCATATTTGATAGCTTGTTTTGGGTTGATAGTGTAATTAGTTTGAAGATCGCCCTATGGGCTGTAGACTCGTTGGAAAATACAGCGAACGCAGTAAGCGCTCTACAGTGAGCATCGCGGATGATTTACAATAAAGTGATCTACAAGTGAACGCAGTGAACGATCTATATAATTATGAAGTATTTTTTTATAGCAGGAGAAGCTTCAGGAGACTTGCATGCGGCTAATCTGATGGCTGCATTGAAGATGCGTGACCATCAACCTATGTTCGTAGGTCTAGGAGGTGACAAGATGCGTGCACAAGGCTGCAAGCTATATGTAGACTATCGTGATATGGCCTATATGGGGTTTGTGGCGGTACTGCAGAACCTAGACAAGATCAAACGCAACTTCCGTATTGCTAAACAAGCTTTGTTAGACGAACAACCTGATGTACTGGTTTTAGTAGACTATCCTAGCTTTAATCTAAAAATAGCTAAATACTGCAAAAAACATCTACCTGCTACGCGTATTGTATATTATATTCCGCCTAAAGTGTGGGCTTGGAAAAAGTGGCGTGTGCACAAGATAGCCCAGCTATCAGACAAGGTGCTAGGAATATTTCCGTTTGAACCAGCTTTTTTTGCCCAATATGGCTACAAATGTGAGTATGTGGGTAATCCGGTAGCGGATAGTATTCGCACTTGGAGGCAAAAGGCGGTCAGCGAACTAGATCTAACAGGCCAAGAGGCTAGTGGCAAAGAAGTGATTGCCATCCTGCCAGGTTCGCGCAAGAGCGAGATTAGCAAATGTTTGCCCACTATGCTTGCTGCGGCAAGACGCGTAGTAGGCGATAAATATCGTATTGTAGTGACTGCTGCGCCAGGCGTAGATGATGCATTCTATGCGCCTTACTTGCAAGATGAACAGTTGACAAGAGATACATACACTTTGTTAGCACAGGCACATGCTGCGGTGGTAAACTCGGGTACGGCTACGCTGGAGACAGCCCTGATAGGTTGTCCGCAAACAGCCGTGTACTATGTGGCTGGAAGCAAATATTTGGAGAAACTGTTGAAACCTATAATGTTTAGCATCAAGCATTTTACACTGGTAAACATCATTCCAGATAAAGAGGTGATACAGGAACTAGTGGCTAGTCGCTTTACACAGGAGAATGTAGAACAAGAGCTTAGACGACTGGTTGAAGACGAGCCTTACCGTGCAAAAATGAAGATGGAGTACGAGGCTATATGGCAGATCCTAGGCGAACGATCAGCAGCAGAAGGTGCTGCGGAGTTTATCGGTTAATCGGAATAATACAGACAAACAAAAAGGCTCCCATCGGGAGCCTTTGTTATGCAAAATGCATTGCGCTTAATTAACCTTGTGAAATAGCGCTGCTTGGGCAAACATCTGCGCAAGTACCGCAATCTGTACAAACATCAGCGTCAATTACATAGATATCACCCTCAGAAATAGCACCCATTGGGCACTCATCAAGACATGTACCACAAGCGATACAATCTTCAGAAATTACATAAGCCATAGTTGTAATAATTTATAGTTAAAAATGTTTTATAAGTTTCAAATGTTTTAGATATTCAGAAAACTGATGTTCTAAAAGCCTGTGCAAAGGTACAACAAAAAAATGAAAAAAACAAATATTCGGTAACGATTTTTTTAATTTTTTATCTTTATTTCTTTTTCTTGGCCATCATCAGGGCGGCTTGCAGTTTAGCGTTAGGTCCGGTTAACTGTTTGTCTACTAGTCCTTTTTGTTTGGCAAAGCTTGTCCAGTTTTTGGCTCCTTTCGCTTTGAGAGGCATACCCAATTGCAGGTAATGGCAGTAGGCTATGCCTAAGGCATCCGTAGCGTCTAGTTTCTTGGGCATCTTCTCTACTGGTATATGTAGAAAGCGTTGGAGCATATCTGCTACCTGGTGTTTGTCCGAGTGACCATTGCCAGTGATAGCCATCTTGACCTTCATAGGCGAGTACTCTTGTATAGGCACATCCTTGGACAATGCTGCTGCAATAGCTACACCTTGCGCATGGACGATCTTAATCATCGTTTGTGGATTCTTGTCAACAAATTGCGACTCGATAGCCAGTACGGTAGGGTGGTACTTGTCGATGAGTTCTTGTATAAAAAAGAACTCCTTTTGCAAGCGTGCATATTGATCCTCTATCTTGTGTACATCATAGGTTCCCATGTCCAGAATCTCCACTTGGCTACCCGAAGTGTGCAACAGAGCATAACCCATATACAATGTACCGGGGTCAATGCCTAGGATAATATGTTCTTTTACAAGTTTGTCAAGCATTCTACTGTATCGTTGATGAGTTGTTCTGTATCGTGTGTGCGAGAGTCCATAACTACCACTTGCTTTTGCAATACGCAGGTGTCGCCTGGTTTGATAGATGTGATTTGTGAGTAACCTATGGTATGTTGTTTCTCGATTTTGATAGGACGCTGTATGAGTGGGCTTCCATTGGACAAAACACTCCATTTCATAGCACAGCACAGCTGTATGTTAATCTCGTGCATCTGCAACCATAGCCAGCAATGGTCTTGGCCTATGTGGTTCATTAGTGGATACCAGTCTATCTTCTCCTCGTTAGCACCTAGCATAGACAAAAACGAAATAGGACCTTTGTAGTTGACCGAAGTTATCTCGTACTCGATAAGTATAGCCTCTTTTTGTGGAAGTAGGTGGCGTTTGGCTTTTACCTGTAAGGTTGCACCTTTGGGTGAGGTTGCTGTAAAGTGGCGTTCGAGTGACGGTTGATTCTTATGTAAACAACGGTGAAACTGGCTTATCTGCAATGTAGCCATATCAAGGCGTTCGTCATGTAATCGTATCGAGATGGATGATAGGTTGAGTATAGGATGTTCAATACCATCGATATATGTACATAGGCGTTGTGCCCCAGAATAGTGCTCTTCAAAGTGAGCCGTTTGGCAGATGTATCCATTGGAGAAGGTGAGCTTTTGTTGAATATCTTCTTCCTGTTCTGGTGCCCAAGTGTTTTGCTCAATGGTCCAGTTGTTATATTGTAGTAGATCGTTCATAGCACGGGGTGGAGTAGTATGGTTATTTGGTGGTTTCGCGTACGATAAGATCGGTTGGAATCATCTCGGTTGTTGCTCTGTGTCCGTCACCTTCTAGTCGTCTTAGCAAGCGTATCATAGCCTGCTTGCCTATCTCTACGCCGTGTTGCTCAACTGTGGTCAGCATAGGCGATGTGTTGCGGCACAGAGGTGCATTAGAAAAACCACATATAGCTAGATCCGTAGGTATGTTGACCCCTAGGATATGTGCTGCATATAGCACACCTGAAGCACAATCATCATTGACACAAAAAATAGCATCTGGCTTATTGCTGCTCTTGAGTATATTCGGCGTTTCGATGATAGCTTGTGCACGAGAGTCACAGGTGACAATCATCGAATCGTCATAAGGTATATGATAGCGTTGTAAAGCGTCTCGCCAGCCTTGGTAGCGACGGTGTGCAACTTCTAGTTGCATAGGCGATGAGAAATACATAATGCGTTGGCAACCTGTTTGTATGAGATACTCAACGGCCTTAAACGCTCCTGCGTAATCGTCAGAAACCACCTGGTCGCACGGCAGAGAAGGGCAAGGACGATCATATAGCACTAGCGGAATATCAGCATTGATAACTTCTTGCAGGTGATTGAGCGAACTAGTTTGTTTGCTGATGCCTGCTAGAATGCCCGCTACACGAGTATTAATAAGTGTTTGGATGCTTTGTGCCTCTTTTTCTACAGACTCGCCCGTCTGACAAATGACAATATGGTATCCTGCCTCGTTAGCTGTTTGCTCGATGCCGTCTAGTATGGAGGCAAGAAAGTGATGGCGCAGTTCCGGTAGAATGACACCAATAGTAGTGTTCTTGCTAGTGCGCAAGTTGCTGGCCATAATATTAGGCTTGTAATTAAGCTTTTTGGCACAAGCCCGTACCAACTCCTTGGTGTTCTCGCTAATGTCAGGGTGGTTCTGCAAAGCGCGACTAACGGTAGATACTGATATGCCAAGATCCTTGGCTATGTCTTTGATGGTGATAGATTTCATAGTAGTTATAAACTATGAGTAATAAACTAGTTCTTATTTTTCGCGCGATTTAACTGCTCCGCGGAAAATGACTAGTAATGCACCTGCTACTAGCACATAATCCGAATAGGGTTGTAGTTTCATAATACTCATTATAGCGCCTGCAAGCAATACGGCAAGTCCGCTATATAGTAATACATTACTCCATTTCATAGAATTATAGGGAATTTTAAGGGTTGACTAGGTAAACCTCTTCGCCCTCTTCGTGCATATTGTACTCTTCACGCGCAAAACGCTCAAGGCTATCCTTGATGTCAAGAGAATTGAGTATATTATCTGTTTTTTCTATTTGCTTGTTAACGCGTTCGATCTCATTTTCAACCGCGTTTATTTCTTTGGCCTTTTTCAGTCGCTTGATAAGGCTGCTATCACCTATAAAAATATAAATAATAGCAAACAAGAACAATATAATTGTGTACTTGTTAATGAATAGTTTTCGCAATTTTTGTTGGGTGGTTAGTTCTTCCATAGATGTAGGGTTTTAATGTTTAATTTAGGTTTATTGTGCAACAATTTGCAATTTCTTTGCAAAGGTACTGCAAATTTTCGATAAATGCAAATAACAAGTATATTTTTTGCGAAAAAAAAGGCTGCTCTTGCGGAACAGCCTTTTTGATATTGTTCGGGTTAATGTCCGTGTGGCAATTAACCAACTGTTGCGATTACTCTTCGTCTTTTTGAGTAGCCTCGTACTCTTTTATGAGTTTATCTTGTACATCACCAGGAACGAGCTCGTAGCTCTTGAAGCGCATTGTGAAGGTTGCGCGACCACCGGTTAGTGAAGACAAGGTGGTAGAGTAAGAAGACATCTCTTTCAAAGGAACTAATGCCTTGAGAGTGGTGAAGTTCTTCTCGGTTTCCATGCCAAGTACCATACCGCGGCGACCGTTGATGTCAGACATTACATCACCCATAATATCGCTAGGAACGAATACCTCTACCTCGTATACAGGCTCAAGGAGCTTAGGATTGGCATTGCGGAATGCCTCTGCAAAAGCATTGCGTCCTGCAAGGCGGAATGAGATTTCGTTAGAATCTACTGGGTGCATCTTACCATCGTAAATGATGACGCGCACATCGCGAGCGTAAGAACCTGTTAATGGACCTTGCTCAATACGATCCATAATACCCTTGAGGATAGCTGGGATAAAGCGAGCGTCGATAGCACCACCCACGATAGAGTTGATAAGAACGAGCTTGCCACCCCAATCCAATGGAATCTCTTGAGTGTCACGAACAGAGATGCGATACTCTTGGTTACCAAATTTATAAACCTCCTTAACTGGATCGCCATCTACATAAGGCTCAACGATGAGGTGTACCTCGCCAAATTGGCCAGAACCACCTGATTGTTTCTTGTGACGATAATCTGCTCGTGCAGACTTGGTGATAGTCTCACGGTAAGGAATCTTTGGCTCCTCGTATGTTACCATCATCTTATCGTTGTTCTCAAGACGCCATTTGAGAGTGCGGAGATGGAACTCACCTTGACCAGAAACGATGACTTGTTTGAGCTCTTTAGATTGCTCTACTACCCAAGTAGCATCCTCTTCGTGCATACGAGTGAGGAGAGCTGCAAGCTTCTCAGAATCAGCCTCATTAACAGGCTTGATAGCACGACGATATTTAGGATCTGGGTAAGAGATAGCTGGATATTGATTGTCGCAATCTTTTGCGTTAAGAGTGTTACCAGTACGAGTGTCTTTGAGCTTAACAGTAGCTGCAATATCACCAGCAGCAACCTCCTCTACAGGAACGCGGATGTTACCAGCTACAGTATAAAGTTGAGAAATACGCTCTTTGGTACCACGGTCAACATTGAGTACATCGTCGCCAGGACGGAGTGTACCTTGCATAACCTTAAAGTAGTTAACATCACCGATATGTGGTTCAACTGAAGTCTTGAAAATAAATGCAGAAGTAGCTGCTTTAGGATCTGGATTAACTTCGTCTGCATTGACTGTCAATGGCTTAGGAGCGTCAGCAACAGATGGAGTCATCTCGCCAAGGAAGCCCATAAGACGACGGATACCCATATCCTTGAGACCACTAGTACAGATAACAGGATACATACTGCCTTCAGCAAATACGGTTTGAAGACCGTGCATAAGCTCGTCGTCAGATAGAGTTCCTTGCTCAAAGTATTTGTCCATAATAGTCTCGTCAGACTCAGCTGCCCACTCGAGAAGTTGTGCGCGGATTGCCTCTACGGTTGCAGCCTCGCTCTCTGGAATATCCTTGAGTTCAGGAGCACCACCCTCTGCTTTCCAAACGAGCATCTTACCTTGGAGTACATCGATGGCAGCATTGAAGTCCTTACCTGCATTGATAGGATATTGGATGAGTGTACACTTGTTACCAAATGTCTCTTTGAGTTCATTGAAGGTGCGCTCGAAGTCTGCATTCTCGTGATCGCACTTGTTGATAACGAAAGCGATAGGCTTCTTTGCCTTCTCTGCACGACGGAAATTATTTTGTGTTCCCACTTCTACACCACCATTAGCAGTAAGAGTGATGATGGCTGTGTCAGACACATGGAGGGCAGTAATAGCACCACCGCAGAAGTCGTCTGAACCTGGGCAGTCTATAATATTGAGTTTCTTGTTGTTAAACTCGATATTGCAAACTGAAGAAAAGACTGAATAGCCGTATTCTTTTTCTACTGGAAAATAGTCGCAGACAGTAGATTGAGTTTCAACTGATCCACGACGCTTAATGACCCCGCACTCAAAGAGCATGGATTCCATAAGGGTAGTCTTACCCGAGCCACTGCCACCCATGAGGGCAATGTTCTTAATCTCGTTAGCTTGATAAACTTTAGCCATAATTGTGTTTTATTAGATGTTAAGTTTTTTTAGTTCTTGTTTCGTTTTACTTAAACGATTGTTACACTTCGTCTATGCAAAGTGAGGTGTTTTTTTGATATCGATTGCAAAGGTAGAAAAAAAAACTAATATATGCAAACAAATTGCCAGAAAATTTGAATTTATTTGGAAAAATGTTAGCCTATATAATGAATGTGCTTTCAAATATGTTGTATAACAATATTATTATGCGCAAAATAAAATCGCCTTTTGGGCGATTTTATTAAAAATATGCTAAATGTTGTGTTAAAATACTATTGGTAATTGGTGTAGTGCATCTTCTTCCTTGGCTGTCATCTGTGCCTTCGCTTCTGGCGTTTTGTCTGCCTGTCCAGTGAGGTGGAGTAGGCCGTGGATAATGATACGGTATAGTTCTTGTAGATAAGGTACACCTATTTGTTGTGCGTTGCTGGCAACTGTTTCTAGCGAGATAAAAATATCCCCTCCTACGCGCGTGCGTGTACTATAATCAAAGGTAATAACATCTGTATAGTAATCGTGTTGCAGAAACTCACGGTTGACGGCAAGGATCTTGTCATCGCTGCAAAAAATATAATTGAGCTGACCAACTGTGTATCCGTATTGTGCAGCAATAGCCTTAATCCATCGCTCGGTCGCGTGAATGTCAATGTAAGGGAATGCTATATTGTCTGCTGTGAAGTGGATCATATGTCTGTGCTTAGAGGTTTACTATAAAGTGGTTTGCTTTAGCCGAAGAATATATTGGCTATTGTAAAGGCAGCTATGATACCAACCAAATCGCTAATGAGGCAGCATGCTACTGCGTGGCGAGTATTCTTGATACCTACGCTACCAAAATAAACCGCTAATACATAAAAGGTTGTGTCGGTAGTTCCTTGTAGAATACAGCATAGTCGACCTACCAGTGAATCAGCTCCGTGAGTGGTCATTGCTTCGATCATAAGTCCGCGTGCACCGCTACCAGACAATGGCTTCATAATAGCAGTAGGAACAGCGGCTGATAAGTCAGGGTTGATGCCTATCAGACTGAACAAATGAGCTAAACCTTGTTCTAACAAACTCATCGCTCCACTGGCACGGAACATACCCACAGCTACTAGAATAGCGATAAGGTATGGAATGATGCCAATGGCGGTTTTGAAACCATCCTTGGCCCCGTCTATAAATGCTTCATATACATTGACTTTACGTGTGGTTGCTTGGATGATGAACCAGCATATAACGGCTAGTAATACGCAAGCAGCAATCAGCGCGGAAACAGAGGTGAGAGTTTCCTCTGGAAGACGTTTGGCTAGCACTAGTAATAGCACAACTAGAGCTGTTAGCGAAGTGATGACGCCGAGCACAATCTTGTCCCAAATCTTGATCTTTTGTGCTACACAGCATGCAATAAGGCCGCCTAACGTAGAGAAGTAAGTGGCCATTAATAACGGAAGAAACACATCGGCGGGATTGGCTGCTCCACATTGAGCTCGGTAGGCCATAATAGTAGTAGGGATGATAGTAAGTCCGCTGGCACCAAGCACAACGAACATAATCATCGCGTTGCTAGCCTTCTGCTTATCGGTATTGAGTTCTTGCAGCTCTCCCATCGCTTTTAGACCCATTGGAGTGGCGGCATTATCTAGGCCTAACATGTTGGCAGCAAAGTTCATAAACATCGTGCCATACACTGGGTGACGGTTAGGTATTCCAGGAAAAATGCGACGGAAAAATGGAGCAACACCGCGAGATAGTGTGTTGACAACACCACCTTGTTGGCCTATATTGAGGATACCCATCCACAATGCTAAAATACCCGTGAGACCAATAGATATCTCAAAACCATTTTTAGCTGCGTCGAAAGTAGAATTGAGTATCTCAGAGAATATTGTACTCTCGCCAAAAGCAAAAAACTGTACGCAGCCCATTATGACTGCGAGTATAATAAGTCCTATCCAAATATAATTTAGTATCATTTCGACCACAAAGGTACAACTTTTTTTGCATATATCAAAAAAAAATAGTACTTTTGCACGCCTAATGTTCAAAAAAGTGTATTTATATCGTGTTTGTTCGTACTTGCGACATTTTTTTTCTGCCTGGAATACAGGCGGCGAGGGTGTGCATTCGCCTTATTTGTTTGAGTGGGTAAGGATGGTAATGTCGGATAAACATCAGTATTATAAGTGGCAGGAGATTGAGACGCTTCGTAAACAGATGTTGACTGATACGACCGAGGTCGATTATGAGGATTTTGGAAGCGGACATAAACTCGATGTTGAAGGCAATGACGTGAGACGAGTGAGTGATATTGCTAGGGGTAGTTTGTCCCAAGCTAAATATGCCAGAATGTTATTCCGCTTGGTAAACTGGCTCGGGCATCAGTTGCGCACTGATTACAAGGGACTTAACATAGTCGAGTTGGGAACAAGTTTAGGTGTAACTACGGCGTATTTGGCGGGTGTTGATACTCGTGATAAAGTATGTACATTTGAGGGCTGCTCGGCTGTTGCTGATATAGCAAGAAAGAACTGGGAAACCCTAAGTCTTAATAATATTGAATGTAGAGTTGGATGTATTGATGTACAACAATTACAGAATGATCTAACAGAGATAGATATTGCATTTATTGATGCTAATCATACTTATGATGCTACCATGGCGTACTTTGATGTGTTGGCCAATAAAGTGCACGACAAAAGTGTGATAGTAATAGACGATATTCATCATAGTCAAGAGATGGAAAAAGTCTGGAAGGAAATATGCGCTGATAAACGAGTTTTTACTACAATTGATCTGTATCAAATGGGCTTGGTATTTTTTGATAAGCATTATTGGCGTAGGAATTATAGAATGAGACTGTAATAAGTTAAATAACAATCATATATGAAAATCTATACGAGAACTGGAGATAAAGGTAAAACATCACTTGCTACGGGCAAAAGAGTGAGTAAATCTGACTTGCGTTTGGAGGCCTATGGTACATCGGATGAGTTGAATAGTTTTGTAGGATTACTACGCAGTTCGTTAGCAAGCTGTACTGGTGATTGGGCCGTGTCCGTAGACCAACAATTGGGTTGGGTTCAAAATCGATTGTTTGATGTAGGTGCCATCTTGGCTGGTGCGGATATGCCACTGTCAGAAGACGGTATAAACTTGTTGGAGAATTGGATGGATAAAATGGATGCAGAACTGCCTGTTTTGAAGCAGTTTGTGTTGCCTGGAGGAAACGAGCAAGTCTCTAGATGTCATGTGTGTAGGTGTGTTACGAGACGATTGGAAAGATGCATGGTAAACTGTTTGGAAGCGAGCGGAATGGAAGTGGAAAGTTTGGAGTTGCGTTTTGTGAATCGTTTGAGTGATTATTTCTTTGTTTTAGCACGATTTGTGGCCAAAAATTTAGAAATTAGTCTCTTTGTTTGGGAAAAATAACGGAAAAGTAGCAAAAAATTTGTGTATATCAGAAAAAAACACTACTTTTGCACGATAATTTTGTAAAGGCACATATTGTGCCGCAATATTTGGTATGTATTGGACGTTAGAATTAGCTTCTAAGATAGAAGATGCACCATGGCCAGCAACTAAGGATGAGTTGTTGGATTATGCTTTGCGTATAGGTGCTCCAATGGAGATTATTGAGAATCTACAAGAGATAGAGGATGATGAGGAAGTTTATGAGTCAATTGAGGACTTATGGCCTGATTATCCAACAAAAGATGACTTCTTCTTTGATGAGGAAGAATATTGATTTGTTTATCTGATATAGGGAGGCGCAGAAGTGAGGCGTTATGTAGTTCTATTTGTGTTGTTAATGACTGTGGCACTAGTGCGTGCACAGTTTGATGCACAAATAGGCCAGTATATGTTGATGCCTGCGTCGTATAACCCTGCTGCTGTAGGTGATGGCGATTTGATGCGAGTGTATGGTAGTCATCGAATGGATTTTACTGGAATTCAAGATGCACCGATGACAACATGCTTCTCTTTTTCGTCGCCCTTTGTGATAGGAAAAACACGACATGGCGCTGGTGTGCGCTTTGTGAACGATAGATTTGGTTTATTTACCAATCAAAGTTTGTATTTGGAGTATGCTTATAAATTTCCGATAGGTAATGGCCTGTTGAGTATAGGTGTTGATGCGGGTTTTTTAAATTTAAGTTTTGCTCAGGATAGCGTTGATACTGGCGCTGGTAACGATGAGTATCACGAAGAGCACGATCCTGCTATACCTAATGCGTCGGGTGGCGCAAGTGAAAAAGGAGCTTCCGGTATGGGTTTTGATATGGGTGTGGGTGTGTTCTATTCAGCGCCACGATGGTGGGCTGGTTTTAGTTATGCTCACTTGACACAGCCTCGTCTAGAATGGGGAAGTGAAAATGCGGAAATCAAGGTGGCCGGCGCAATGTATTTAGTGGGTGGATATAATTGGCAGTTGAAGAATAAAGACTGGATGTTGTTGCCAAGCGCAATGTTTAGTGCGCAATTGGTTACGGTGGATGATACAGATGTAGCCAACCCTGATGACCCTAAGGTGGGAGTTGCATGGGATGTCAATTTGACGATGTTGACACAAGTGAAAAAGCGTTACCGCTTTGGTTTGGGATATCGTCTGGCAGGTAGTGTGAATGTGTTATTGGGAATGGATATCGTAAATGGTTTGCAGATAGGTTATACCTATGAGCTGCCAGCCAATTCGCTGATAAGAGAAAGTTATGGATCTCACGAAGTATATCTTGCATATGGTTTTAACGTTTTAAAACCGAAAAACACTAATAAAAGCAAGAGTGTGAGATATTTGTAAAGAAAAACAAACAAATAATTAATATATGAAAGTTGCAAAGTTTTTGCCAATAATTATGTTGGCGCTCGGTTTGTCTGCGTGTAATAAGCCTGCAGGTGAGTTGACAGGTGCATACACTACAGGTCCAACTAGGGATGTTGATCCTTATGGTATGGTGTTTATTCGTAAAGGTGCCTTCTTGATGGGTGCGAATGAACAATCTGCTATTTTTACACAAAATGACAACAATGTAATGGTTTCTGTAAGTGCGTTCTGGATGGATGCTACCGAGATTACCAATAGCGAGTATCGTCAGTTTGTGCATTGGGTTCGTGATAGTATTGCGTATAGTCGTTTGATTGAAGCTCAGGGAGAGGATAGTGAATATGCAATTCCTTCTAAACGCGATGGTCAGGAGCCAAAGATTAACTGGTCTAAGAAACTTCCTTGGAAAGATAGATTAGATCCAGAGAATCAAGATGTTTTTGAAGCCCTAGCTCCAATGTTCTATGACGAAGGATATGGCGGCTTGCGTACCGGCGATTTACGTTATAACTATAGCTGGATTAACCTAGATGCAGCCACTGCAAGAAACAATCGTTTTGATGTGTCAACAGGTCGTTATCCAGCGAATGCTTCTGTTAAAGTAGATACTTTCTGGGTAGATGAGAATGGTATCAATTCAAAAACTATTACTCGTCCTTTAAAAGAACCTAAAGATTTGAGAACCAATGCGATTATCTGTGTATATCCAGATACAGCTGTTTGGGTTCGTGACTTCGAATTCTCTTTCAATGATCCATTGTTGTACTCATACTTCAGCATGCCTGGCTATGCTGATTATCCAGTAGTGGGTGTAACATGGGAGCAAGCTCATGCTTTCTGCCAATGGCGTACAGATTACTTGCGTAATGTAGGTAAACAAATAGCAAATCAATATCGTCTCCCAACTGAGGCTGAGTGGGAATATGCAGCTCGTGGTGGTCGTCGTGCATCAATGTACCCATGGGGTGATAAATATGCTCGTGACAACGAGGGTTGCTACCTGGCTAACTTTAAGCCTTACCGTGGTTCATATCACAATGATACTGGTGCTGCTACCATGGCTGTAGGTAAATTCAAACCAAACGATTTCGGTTTGTATGATATGGCTGGTAACGTAGCAGAGTGGACTGCTTCTGCTTACTCAAGTTCTTCTAACTTGCAAGTACATGATATCAACCCAGAATATCCATATGTTGCACACAAAGATGACCCAGATAGCAAGAAGCGTAAAGTGGTTAAAGGTGGTAGCTGGAAAGATATTAGCTACTATTTGCAATGTGGTGTTCGTACATATGAATATCAAGGCGAGGCTCGTTCGTACATCGGATTCCGTTGTGTTCGTTCAGCAATTGGTGAGTAATTATTTATTTAGTATTAACATTATAATATATTATATATAAAAAAGCTATGAAAGCAGATAAAGGAACTAAGAAAAGAGGCTTCATGCACTGGTATGAGTCTTACCAAGGTAAAAAAGTAGTAGGTGCAGTATATTCTTTGGGTGCATCTGTCGTAATTATTGGTGCGTTGTTTAAGATTATGCACTTGCCAGGTGCCGGTCCTATGTTGATGGTAGGTATGGGTATTGAGGCTTTCTTGTTCGCTTTAGGTTGTTTAGACAAACCTCATACAGAGTTTCATTGGAATAATGTCTTCCCTCAATTGATTGGCCATGGAGCTGATCCTAAAGTATTAGAGGAAATGAAGGATCGTCCTTGTCCTACATTGTTGGGTGGTGTTGCAGATGGTCAAGCCGCTCCTGCTCCAGCAGCTCCAGCTGTTTCTGCTCCAGTAGTAGAGGCTGCAGCAGTAGGCGCAGGTGTAGTTAACTTGGCTAAGACTGCAGAGCAATTCAAAGATCTTGGTGATGTGGCTTCTGTAACCAAAAACTTGGTTAGCAAATTGGAGGCTGCTAGTCAAACTGCTGAGCAATTTGCACAAGCAGGTAAGGTGATGACAGAGAAGAGCGCTGCTTTGGGCGAGACTTACGCTCAAGTAAACGAGGATATGCAAAAGGTTGTGGCTGGTGCTAAAGAGTGTGATACACAAGTAGCTAGCGCATCTGATTATTTGCAAAAAATGAATGCAATCTATGAGTTGCAATTGAACTCATTGCAAGCACAAGTAGACGCATACAAGGCTCAAACAGAGAAGGTTGTTAATGTAACTACCCAAGTAGAGGCTCTAGCTACCAATGTACAAACATTGACAGCTGCATCTGCTGAGGCAATGAAGAGTCATGAGGCTTACGCAGCTGGTGCTCAACAATTAGCTAGCCAAGTGGCTGACTTGAATAAAGTATATGGTAATATGCTTAATGCTCTCTAATACAAACGTTTACCATCAAACAAAAAAATAATATTTAAACTATGGGTGGAGCAAAGAATTGTCCGGAAACCCCGAGACAAAAGATGATTAGTATGATGTACTTGGTGTTGACCGCTATGTTGGCGCTCAATGTTAGTGCAGCCATATTAAATGGTTATGCTCAAGTGGACGATAGTCTACATGCAACTATCGAAACCATGGATGAAGGTAACCGTAAGACATATTATGACTTCAAAGCAGCTTTGGCACAAAACCAAGAGAAGGTTAAACCTTGGTATGATAGTGCGATGTTAGTGCAACAAAAATCTCAAGAGTTTTATGAGTATGTGCAAACCTTCAAAGATGAGATGGTTGCTCTTGCAGATGGTGCTGCAGCATCAAAGAATGCGAAAGTTCGTGATCTAAGTAAGCAAGATGATACCAATATACCTCAAAGATATGGTATTAACGAAGGCAATGCATTGGTCTTGAAGAAAAAGATTGAAGAGTATCGTGACTTTATGATCCGTGTTACTGGTGATGAAGATGCTATGTTGAATCGCGAGTTTATGGAGACCTTCTCAACTCCTATGGGTGTTAATGCTGAGGGTGACTCAATCTCTTGGGAAAACAGTATTTTCTACGAAATGCCAATGTGTGCTACACTTACAGTGTTGACCAAATTGCAGAGTGATATCCGTCATTGCGAGGGTCGTGCAGTACGCTATTTGTTGACGCAAACTGATGCTTCTGACTTGCGTGTAAACAAGTTCGGTGCTCATATTATTCCTTCTGCTGACTATGTCGTGCAAGGTAGCAAGTACCGTGCTCAAGTAGTTTTGGCTGCTATGGACTCTACACAAGCACCTGAATACTATGTAAACGGTAGCAGAATTGGCAGTAATGGTATCTATGAGGTAGTAGCTACTTCTGTAGGTCGTAAGAAAATTACTGGTAAAGTATGTTATATGGATAAGAGTGGTCAAATGCAATCATTGCCATTTGAGCGCGAGTATACTGTAGGCGCACCAAGTGCTACTGTATCTAATAAGGAATTGAATATACTATTCAGCGGTTGGAATAATAAGTTCTCTGTTTCTGTGCCAGGTGTAAGTGACCAAGATGTGACTTTATCTGCTAATGGTGCAAGCGTGTCGAAAAGTGGTGCCGACTGGATCGTAAGACCTTCTGGCGGAGGTACTGTTAAACTCAATGTACATGCCAAGATGGAAGGTACTACACGATTGATGGGATCTTATGAGTATCGCGTTAAGAGCTTGCCTTCTCCTGTTGCATGCTTCGAGGTTAATGGTAATCCTATAAAAGATGGTAAAGTAAGTATGGGAGCCTTGACTAATCCAAGTAACAAGTTGGCAGCAAATGTGGATGCCGTAGTGCCTGTACAATGGTCAATTACCAGCTTCCAAGTTAAATTACCAAACGGACAAACTATTTCTGTTAACGGAAGCCGTTTGAATGACGCTGCCATAAGTGCAATTAGAACTTTGCGACAAGGAAGTACAGTTTCATTTGTGAACATTAAAGCTTCTGGAGCAGGTCGAACAGAAAGCTTATATCCTATAGCTTTAGAACTTAGATAATTAACTTTATATGAAAAAAATTAGTGTTCTTTTAGTTGTATTGCTCGGTTGCTTAATGAGTAATGCGCAGCATCAAGTAAATTCGTTTTTTGACGATATGGGTCTTATCAACTTTGAAACTCAAGAGTCGGTAGATCCAACTAAACCTCTTGTGACTATTAATCACCGTGCTGATGATGTAGTATGGTCTAGAGTGGTATATCGTATCATTGATTTGCGATTCAAGCAAAATTATCCACTTTACAGTCCTACAAATCCCGATGATCCTATGTTCGCATCTTTGTTCCGTACTATGTTGCGCGCCATAGAGAAAGGTATGCCTATTTATCCAAAGAGTCCTGTAGTGGGCGACATTAAACCTTATTTTAATGTTAATCCTTTTGAAAAAAAGGATATTCCTACTTTGCTCAATACAGACCGAAAGGGTGAGGCTGTAGTCGAGGATCCAACAGCAGCTGATATCTCAAAGTCAATCTATATGCTGTTGAATTATGATGCAAAGACTGATACCTGGAAATTTAATTCATATTCTTACGAAGGTTTCGCTAGAAATACTTTGAAGTATATGATTCAAGAGGTGATCTTCTTTGATAAGCATTATTCACGCGTATACTCAAAGATTATGGCTATTGCACCTATGAATCCTGACAATAACCCATATATGACAGAGGAAACTTCTGTAATGGATGCTCTCTATGGTCAGATTTTGTTCTGGGTACCATTTGACTCATTCCGTCCTTATATGGCACAGCAACTTGTTGCTACTACCGACAATGATAGCAAGGGTGTTACATTTGATGACTTCTTTGCAAAGAAGATGTACAGCTCATATCTACTGGGTATGAACAATGTATATGATAAAATGATTCCGCAATTAGCTGATACTTACGAAGGGATGCAAGCAGAACAAAGACGCATCGAAACAGAATTGCTAACTGTGGAACAAGATTTGTGGGAATATTAATTGAAGATCAGCAGGGCGGTTCATGACCGCCCTTTCTTCCATAATGAAACAGCGTCGATTTTTTAATATGTACTTTACAACCACGATCTCTGTATCGTTGGTGTTGTTTTTGATAGGTCTAGAAAGTCTTGTCTTGATGTCTGCACGCAATTTGATTCGTCATGTGCGCGAGAATGTTGTCTTGACTGTAGTTATGAGCGAAGAGGCTTCACCTGAAGAGGTTGAGCATATGAAATCGTTGATAGATACATATCCATTTGTTTTGGAGTCAAAATATATTTCTCGTGAACAGGCGTTGCAAGAGCATATTGAGACTTTAGGTGAAGATCCTGAGAAGTTCTTGGGTTATAATCCGTTAACTGATGCTTTTGAATTGCGTCTGCAAGAAACTTATACTCAGACAGATAGTATTCAAGCTATTGATAACAAAATATCAGCTTTGACATATGTGGACAAAGTGATATATCATGCTGATATTGTGAATACTTTGAATGATAATGTCAACAAGGTAGTTTTAATACTATTGGTAGTAGCATTGGCTTTGTTGGTTATAGCGCTATTGCTAATTGCTAACACTATTCAATTGCAAATCTATTCAAAGCGATTTATTATCAATACTATGTGTCTCGTAGGTGCAACCCCTTGGGTGGTTAAGTGGCCGTTTGTTCGTAGAAACCTTTGGCTAGGTGTAGAGGCATCTGTAATCGCTTGCGGATTGTTAGCTCTAGTGTATTATTATTGCTTAAATCGATTTGGATTACAACTATTCCCATTGACACACTTTACTGTAGGTTCTATCGTGGGACTCGTATTCATTAGTGGATTTGTAATTACTTTTGTCGCTTCTTTGATAGCTACAAATCGATATATCCGAATGAAAACAGGTAAATTATATGAAATTTAATTTGTCAAAATACAACGCTATAGCTATTGTTGTTAGTGTTGTCATTATTATAGTAGGATTTGCATTAATGGCAGGTTCGCCAAGTGGTGCAACTGAGTTTAATCCTGATATCTTTTCAACCCGCCGTATTACTGTCGGTCCAATGATTGCATTATTTGGATTTGTAGCAATGATAGTGGCAATTTTATTTCAACCTAAGAATAAATGAGTTGGTGGGAAGCATTAATATTGGGTCTCGTTCAAGGCTTAACTGAGTTCTTGCCTGTTTCTTCTTCTGGGCATTTAGAGATAGGACAAGCGTTATTAGGTACTGCAGGTGAAGAGAACTTGACCTTTGCTATCGTGGTGCATGCTGCTACTGTATTATCTACATTATTCATATTGTGGAAAGAGGTGGCTCAATTATTTAAGGGCACATTTACTACAACCAAATGGAATGATGATAAGAACTATGTTGCTATGATTTTGGTATCTATGATACCTGTATTTATAGTGGGTATGTTCTTCAAAGAACAAGTAGAAAGTCTATTTGGTTCTGGTCTATTGGTAGTAGGTATATGTTTGTGTATTACCGCTATGTTGTTGTACTTCAGCGAGTGGTTGAGCAAGCGTCGTGCCAATGTAGGTCATGAGGTTGGTTACAAGGATGCTATCATCATAGGCCTTTCACAAGCCGTTGCTGTATTACCAGGATTGAGTAGAAGTGGTACCACTATTGCAACTGGATTGTTGTGTGGTGTCAAGAAGGAGAGCGTTACCAAATTCTCATTCTTGATGGTATTGATACCTATTTTAGGTGAGGCTTTTCTTGAATTACTAGATGTATTAACAGGCGAGGTAGCCACTACTTCTATATCCATGCTACCATTAGTGGTAGGTTTTGTTGCCGCTTTTGTTTCCGGATGCTTGGCTTGCCGTTTTATGATTAATATTGTTCGTCGTCAGAAATTGATATACTTTGCTATTTACTGCTTGTTGGCAGGTGTATTTGCTATTGTATATGGACTTTGTTGAGGGGGAGATATTAGCATTTGACAAACCATATCGTTGGACTAGCTTTGATGTGGTGGGTAAAGCCCGTTGGCTTTTGTGTAAAAAACTGGGTGTCAAGAAACTTAAAGTTGGTCACTCTGGCACTCTAGATCCACTAGCTACAGGTGTGGTAGTTGTTTGCACTGGCAAGAAAACCAAACTGATAGATCAATTACAAACGCATCAAAAGGAGTATGTAGCTATGTTGCAATTGGGCGCAACTACTCCTAGCTTTGACTTGGAGAAAGAGATCGATGCTACTTATCCTACTGAACACGTTACGCGCGCTTTGATTGATAAAGTAATTCCTACTTTCGAGGGAGAACAGTGGCAAGTGCCGCCTATGTTTTCTGCTGTCAAAGTCGATGGTAAGCGTGCTTATAAATTGGCTAGACAAGGCGAGGAAGTTGAACTAAAAGCTAAACTCCTTGTTATAGACGAAATTGAAATTCTGAACTTTGATCAAACAAATATGCAACTGGAGTTGCGTATTGTATGCTCAAAAGGAACCTACATAAGAGCTTTAGCACGTGATATTGGCCAACGCTTGAATAGTGGCGCTCACTTGATTGCATTGCGTAGAACAAGAGTAGGTGATGTTCGCGTTGAGGACTGTATAACATTTGAACAATTTACAAATTTGATAGATAATGAGATTAAGTAATTTCAAATTCAAATTACCTGAAGAGTTAATCGCTCAATTCCCTAGTCGTTTTCGTGATGAAGCCAGACTACTAGTTTTGCACGCAAAAAGCGGCGAGGTCGAGCACAAGATGATAAATGATTTAGCTTCCTATTTTGACGAGGGAGATATGTTTGTGGCTAATGACACCAAAGTATTTCCTGCGCGTTTGTATGCTCAAAAGGAGAAGACACTCGCTAATATCGAAGTGTTCTTGTTGCGTGAATTGCAACACGAGAATCGTTACTGGGATGTGCTAGTTGATCCAGCCCGTAAGATTCGTATCGGTAATAAGCTGTTTTTTGATGAGGATGCTACCATAGTAGCAGAGGTAATTGATAATACTACATCTCGTGGCCGTACTTTGCGTTTCTTGACTGATTATGTCGGAGATGAGTTTGTACAAAACTTATATGCAATGGGTGTGACTCCTCTACCTAAATATATTCGTCGTCCAATGGATGAGGAGACATTAGCACAATATGAAGAAGTGTTTAGCGATCTTCCTGTAGATGAAATGGACGAGGAACGCTATCAAACTATTTTTGCTGACAAGGTCGGAGCGGTTGCGGCACCTGCTGCCGGCTTGCACTTCTCAAAGAACTTGCTCAAGCGTCTTGAGATTCGTGGGGTCGAGACTTATACCTTGACTTCGCATATGGGGCTAGGTAACTTTAAGGCAGTTGAGGTAGAAGACTTGTCTAAACACAAGGTAGAAAGCGAACAGATCTTTATTACTCCTCAATTAGTCGAGGCTGTAGATAAAGCACATGAAGGCGAAAAGCGTATTTGTGCCGTAGGTACAGAGGTTATGCGAGCTTTAGAACATGTGGTTGGAACAAATGGCCAGTTGAAGGCATACGAAGGATGGACCAACAAGTTTATCTACCCGCCTTATGATTTCACAGTAGCTAATGCATTCTTTGTTAACCTATATATGCCAATGTCAACACAGTTAATTATGGTTGCTGCTTTTGGTGGCTATGACAATGTGATGCGTGCATACAAAGAGGCTGTTAAAGAGGGCTATCGATTTGGCGATTATGGCGATGCTATGTTGATCCTCAACGATTAACATTTATAACTCTACAAACTTTTGAACTTTTAGGACTTACCAGAATGCAAGTTCGTATTGATGAGAGTTGGCGAGAGGCCTTGCAAACGGAGTTTGATAAACCATACTTCGAGTTGCTGACGGACTTCGTTCGCCATGCTTATCGTACTACTCAATGTTTTCCGCCGGCTAATCAGATTTTTCGTGCATTTGATTTATGTCCGTTTGATAAAGTGCGAGTCGTGATCATCGGTCAAGACCCCTATCATGATGTAAATCAGGCGCATGGATTATGCTTCTCAGTTCAAGATGGTATTCCTGCACCACCTTCGTTGGTGAATATTTACAAAGAACTTAATCGTGACTTGGGCAAAACTATTCCTTCTTCGGGCAATTTGACACATTGGGCGGAGCAAGGGGTTCTGTTGTTGAATGCTACTTTGACGGTAGAGGCACATAAAGCTGGTAGTCATCAAGGCAAAGGTTGGGAGGAACTGACAGATGCTGCCATTCAAGCCCTGAATCAGAAAAGAGAGAAGATCGTCTTTATGTTGTGGGGAAGTTATGCACAACGAAAGGGTAAGTATATTGACCGGCGTAAGCATTTGGTCTTGGAGGCTGTACACCCTAGTCCATTGAGCGCATATCGTGGGTTTATAGGTTGCGGACACTTCTCACAAGCTAATAATTATCTTATGCAACATGGGTTAACTCCTATTGCTTGGTGATTCTTAATTCTTAATTCTTAATTATGAAGACTCTACTGCTCATAGACGCATATGCGATGATCTATCGCGCGTATTATGCTTTTATCCGTGCGCCTCGAATGAACTCGCGCGGAGAGAACACTTCTGCTATTTTTGGATTTGTAGTAACGCTTGAAGACCTAATCAAGCGTGTTAAGCCTACGCATATGGCAGTGGCCTTTGACCCTGCTGGACCTACTTTCCGTCATGAGGCCTATGAGCAATACAAAGCGCAAAGACAGGAAACACCAGAGGATATCCGCTGGGCTGTTCCTCGTATTAAGCAACTGCTAGAAGCAATGAATATCCCTGTTTTGGATGTGCCTGGTTATGAGGCGGATGATGTGATTGGAACCATAGCACATAAGGCTGAGAAAGAGGACTTTGAGGTGTATATGGCGACACCAGACAAGGATTATGGTCAATTGGTGACAGACAAAGTCTGGATGTATCGTCCACGCCATACGGGAGGGTTTGAGAAGTTAGGCCCACAAGAAGTATGTGAGAAATATGGATTGACTCATCAGGCCCAAGTGATCGATTTACTCGGCTTGATGGGTGATAGTAGCGATAATATACCTGGGTGTAAAGGAGTGGGTGAGAAGACTGCTGTCCAACTCTTGCAACAGTTTGGTTCTATTGAAAATCTACTTGCTAACACCGACCAATTGAAGGGTGCTTTACAACGCAAAGTACAGGAGCAAGTAGAGGATATTCGTTTTTCCTATTTTCTAGCAACCATCAAGACCGATGTGCCGATAGATTTTGATGCTCAAGCACTTGTGTGTCAAGAGAAAGACTGGGATAAACTAGCGCCATTGTACAGAGAATTGGAGTTTAATTCTTTATTAAAACAAGCTCCTTCGGAGGTGGCAAAAGTAGCGGTTACAAAACCTAGCAAAAAAGCTAAAAAGCCAGAGGCAACATTGGACTTATTTGCTGCCTTTGAGGCGGATGCTGCTTCCCGAAGGGATACCGAAGGGATACCGAAGGATGAGCTAACACCGCAAGAATCATTAGAAGGACGATTAGTTAGCTATTTGCTTAATCCAGAGGTGGCATATAATCCTGATCAACCTATCCAATGGGATACACTAAAAGCTGATTCTGCCTTGTGGAGTTTGTACAATGAGGTCGAGTTACCACTTGCAGAGGTGCTGCGAGAAGTAGAGAAAGAAGGTGTGCGCATCGATGTGCAAATGCTCAAAAATGCAGAAGAGCAACTTGGCAAGGAACTAGCTACCCTTGAACAAGGCATATATACAGCTTCTGGTGTAACATTCAATGTCAATTCGCCTAAACAAGTGGGTGAGGTGTTGTTCGATCAACTCAAGTTGGATGCTAAAGCCAAGAAATCCAAAACAGGACAATATTCGACTTCGGAAGAAGTGCTCTTAGGCTTGAAGGGCAAGCACGAAGTTGTTGCAATGATATTGGAATATCGCGAGTTAAAGAAACTGATTTCTACCTATATAGCGGCATTGCCAACATATATCAATCCTCAAACAGGAAAGATACATACTACATATAATCAAACGGTTACGGCTACTGGACGATTGTCATCTTCTAATCCTAACTTGCAGAATCTTCCTATTCGTAGCGAGCGAGGACAGCTGATCCGTCAAGCAGTTATTCCTGATGAAGGATGTTTATTCTTGTCTGCCGACTATTCTCAAATTGAACTCCGTCTTATGGCGCATTTTTCACAAGATCCACATATGGTAGAGGCTTTCCGTTCAGGTCAAGATGTTCACGCTGCCACTGCCGCCAAGATCTTTGGTGTGGCAATAGAGGATGTGACTAAGGAGCAACGCCGCCAAGCCAAAACGGCTAATTTTGGTATCATCTATGGTATCTCAGCTTTCGGTTTGGCACAACAATTGGATTGTTCTCGTTCAGAGGCAAAAGCCTTGATTGATGGCTATTTTGCTGCTTTCCCCGGGGTGATAGATTATATTGAAAGACAAAAAGAATTGGCTCGCCAGCAAGGATATGCCGTGACATTGTTTGGGCGTAAACGCTATTTACCTGATATTGTTTCGCACAATGCAACAGTTCGTTCTTTTGCAGAGCGCAACGCAGTTAACTCTCCAATTCAAGGCACAGCTGCAGATATCATTAAGAAAGCAATGGTGGCCATAAACCGCCGATTGAAAACTGAAGGATTACAAGCAAAAATGATCATGCAAGTACACGATGAGTTGAACTTCAATGTGCCTGTAAATGAGGTGGATAGAGTAAAGGAAATCGTCGTAAGCGAGATGCAGGATGTAGTACAATTAACTGTCCCATTGATAGCAGATTGCGGCGTGGGAAAGAATTGGTTAGAAGCACACTAAATAGATAATTTGACTATTGCTTATTAAAAAAGGATGTATCATTTAGATACTTCCTTTTTTGTTGATTTAATAATTAAAAATTTGCTGAGTAATGTATAGTCCAATTCAATCACACAGCTATGAACTATAATATCTAAATGGTGATAGCAGTAGATTTTGATGCAAAATTTGGATAAGTCAAAAAAAAATTGTACCTTTGCAAGTTAAAATAAATAAATGCCGATATTATGAAACTACAACATTGTATTTTGCTCTGTTTATTGTTAAGTCTGACTAGTTGTTGGACTTTGATCGCTACAGCGGTTGCGACCTCTAAGCCAGTCGAAACTACACAAGTGGTATATACCACACATGTGACAACACCAGCGCCTAAAAATGTGACAACTACCACATTGGCGGTGACTTCGTACAATACAGATTGGTCGTTTTATCTTGATTTGCACGCCGTTGCGGCTGCTTTTGCAGAGGCTCGTAGTGTGCAAGAGTTTGAGAATATGCTGAATTCAAGTCGTTATATGATCAATAACCTAGATTTGAATGGAGATGGCTATATTGATTATTTGCGCGTGCTAGAGACTCGTCAAGGCTATTATCATGCGTATTTGATTCAGGCATGTGTAGCTCCTTCCTTGTTCCAAGATGTGGCAACATTGGTAGTAGAGCGTCGTGCAAGTGCTTTGTATGTGGAGGTGGTTGGCGATCCATACTTGTATGGATATAACTATATCGTACGTCCAGTCTTTGTGAATCGTCCTCCGTTGTGGGATGTTTTAGGCAAACCGTCTTATACTCCATGGTGTTCGCCTTATCACTATGGATCTTTCCCTAGCCACTATCAATGTACTAAACCTGTGTATTTGACACATTATCAGGCTTATGTGAACACATATTTGAAGAATCATCACTACTGCCATGTGTGTGATTATCCACCGCATGTGTTCTATAAGGATTATCATGTTTTGGTAAATCCACATAGTAGAAATGATTATCGTAATCAGCATCCTGATAAGTCTTTTGAGCGCCGTGTAAATCCTAATGCTACATCACGAAACATTCGTAATGCAGGTGACTTGCGTTCTGATACACAATCTAGACAAGTAACATCTGAATCGAAAAATACAACTACTACAACTACTACAACTACAACGACTCCGTCTAGAACTGGTCAAACAACGACTCCGTCTAGAACAAACCAAACGACTACATCAACCCAAACAACCCAAACTAGTACACCTACTAGAACTGGTCAAACAACGACTCCGTCTAGAACCACACAAACAACTACATCAACTAAAACAAATCAAACAACAACTTCTAGTAGAGTCAATCAAACCACAACTACAACCACAACCACAACAAAAACTGGTTCTAATACGAGTCGTACCTCTTCTACAACGGTAAAAGAAGGAACACCTACACGCGTCTCAACAACCGTTAAGACGACTTCGCCCACTACTACTGTTCAGACAAAAGTGAATAAAAGTGGTACCACTCGTACGACAGTAAAAACTACAAATACTTCCAAGTCAACCAGTGTAAGTGCTCCTACTACCTCTCGAACCACTCGCGCTACAACGACTGAGCGTCCGGCTACAAGTACTACCAATACTCAATCATCTCGTACTAGTAGAACAACTAGCGGTGGTACACGATAATATGAAATAAGAATATATGGGAAAATTGAATGCGGTTTTGGTGGGCTTGATTACACCAAACCAAAACGAGGAAAGAACTAAAGAATATTTGGATGAGTTGGCTTTCTTGGCTGACACAAATAATGTTGCGGATGTCAAGCGTTTTGTACAACGACTTGACTATCCGAACACCACTACATATGTAGGTGAAGGAAAATTGCAGGAGATTAATGACTATATCAAAAGTCTAGCAGATACGGACGACTTTATTGATATGGTGATTTTTGACGACGAGTTATCTCCTCGTCAGTTGCGCAATATTGAGAAGGCATTGAATGCGCACAATCAGAATGCAATTAAGGATAATCATATCCAGCCTGTCAGAGTAATCGATAGAACGATATTGATTTTGGAGATCTTCCTCAAGCGTGCGCAGACTTCCTATGCTAAGACACAGGTGGAGATGGCACACTTGCAGTATATGTTGCCTCGTTTGACCCGTATGTGGTCGCACTTGGATCGTCAACGCGGTGGTGGAACAACTAGCCGTGGTATGGGTGAGACGCAGATTGAGGCGGATAAACGAATCATCGGTCAACGTATTGCTCTTTTGCGTGAGGAGTTAAAGAAGATCGATCGTCAGATGGCTACACAAAGACAAAACCGAGGAAAGATGGTGCGTGTAGCCTTGGTGGGTTATACCAATGTGGGTAAATCCACGATGATGAACCTGTTGAGTAAGTCGGAGGTCTTTGCAGAGAATAAGCTATTCGCGACTTTGGACACCACTGTGCGTAAGGTGACAATTGAGAACTTACCATTCTTACTCTCAGATACGGTTGGTTTTATCCGAAAATTACCCCACCACTTGGTGGAGTCGTTTAAGTCTACTCTGGATGAGGTGAGAGAGGCTGACTTGTTGATCCACGTTGTGGATATCTCGCACCCTAATTTCGAGGAACAATATGAGGTGGTTGAGCAAACCATCAATGAGTTGTTGACTAAACAGACCGAGTTAGAAGAGTCTAAACCATGGTCAAAAAAGCAGAATGGCAATCGTAAGACAGAAAAAACTGTGGCGCAAATACCAAGAATAGTAGTGTTCAATAAGGTTGATGCGTTTACCTATATCCCAAAAGAAGAAGATGATTTGACTCCAATGAAGCGAGAGAATATATCGCTTGATGAGTTAAAGAAAACCTGGATGGCCAAATTACATGATGATTGCATCTTCATTTCTGCAAAGGAGAAGACTAATATTGATGAATTGAAGGCATTGTTCTATGATCGAATTAAAGCGATTCATATTCAACGATATCCATATAACGATTTCTTGTTTCAACAATATGAGTAATAGAATTAACTTATGGCAATACGCGTAGAACATCTAAATAAACATATCGCTAAGCAACATGTGCTGAAGGATGTAAACTTGACCATTGGTGATGGAGAGGTGATTGGTTTGCTTGGTCCTAATGGTGCAGGTAAGTCAACCTTGATGAAGATCTTGGTTGGAGTCTGGGATGGTGATAAGCCAGCTGCAGGAGTTGATACCATCGTTCAAGTACCAAAGACTGTTGGCTATTTGCCAGAGCAAAATCCTCTATATGAAGAGATGTATGTGAGGGAGTATCTCCGATTTTTTGTAGGTTTGAGAAGCAAAGAGCAAGCTACTAAGATTAAAGATGAAATCGTAGAGGGCTTGATAGAGCGTGTTGGTTTGACAGCCGAGGCGAATAAACGCGTGGGACAATTGAGCAAGGGATATAAACAGCGTGTGGGCTTGGCACAAGCGATGATTGGTGATCCTGAATTGTTGATTTTAGACGAACCAACTACGGGCTTGGATCCTAATCAGTTAGAGGATATTCGTGCCTTGATTCGTGAGATGGGACAAAATCGTACCGTTATTTTGTCAACACATATTCTACAAGAGGTCAGTGAAATGTGTAGTAGAGTAGTGATTATTGATCAAGGACAGATAAAAGCAGATAAATCTATTAACGAGATTGATGATTTGACGGCATTGTTCCGTACAAGTACAACGCCTTAATACAAGCTGTGAAAAATAATAAGATTATGAGTGAATTTGATATTCGTCAACAGATGACAGAAAAGGAGCAAGATAATGCTTTGCGTCCATTAAGTTTTGATGATTTTGCAGGTCAGTCTAAAATTGTTAGTAACTTGCGCATATTCGTTGAAGCGGCTCGTATGCGTGGGGAAAGTCTCGACCATGTCTTGTTGTTTGGCCCTCCAGGATTGGGTAAAACAACCTTGAGTAATATTATAGCCAATGAGTTAGGAGTGGGCTTTAAAGTTACTTCTGGTCCTGTTTTAGATAAACCAGGAGACTTGGCTGGTTTGTTGACTTCATTGGAGGATAATGATGTGCTATTCATCGATGAGATTCATCGTTTGTCACCTGTCGTTGAGGAATACTTGTATTCTGCAATGGAGGATTATCGTATTGATATAATGATTGATAAGGGGCCTTCTGCAAGAACCATACAGATTGATTTGAATCGTTTTACTTTGATAGGAGCAACTACTCGTAGTGGCCTGTTGACAAGCCCTTTACGCGCTCGTTTTGGAATTAGTTGTCACCTAGAATATTATGATTCGCATGTCTTGGCTGGTATTGTGGAGCGTAGTGCGCGCTTGCTGGGTATTCATATTGATAGCAAAGCTGCTGCGGAGATCTCTCGTCGTAGTCGTGGTACCCCTCGTATCGCGAATGCATTGTTGCGCCGAGTACGCGATTTTGCGCAAGTCAAGGGCAATGGAGCAATTGATCTGGAGATTGCAAGATACGCTTTGGAGGCACTCAATATCGATACCTTTGGATTGGATGAGATTGATAACAAGTTGCTTAGCACAATTATCGAAAAGTTCAAGGGAGGCCCTGTAGGCTTGAATACTATAGCTACTGCTATGGGGGAAGATGCGGGTACGATAGAGGATGTATATGAACCATACTTGATTAAGGAAGGTTTTATCAAGCGTACTCCTCGTGGCCGTGAGGCGACCGAATTGGCATATAAACATTTAGGCAAGACACCTTTAGCTAGTACAGAATTGTTGTTTTGATGATGAA
Organism: Paludibacteraceae bacterium; assembly: GCA_017560605.1. Next base: position 11,970 of record JAFZEQ010000027.1, on the reverse strand, counting down.
AGAGTATAAGGCTGTCTTTATTGACTGGGATGATACAATAGGCGATTTTCACGGAGCTGCCAAAAAAGCTTTGGAGGAAATCTATGACAAGTATCAGCTAAAACGCTATTTTGATACATTAGAGGAATTCGTATCGCTATATAAACCTCATAATTTAGATTTGTGGGCACTGTATGGTGAAGATAAAGTCAGTAAGGACTATTTAAGTTTTGATAGATTTTTCTATCCATTAATGCACGGTAGTAAACTGAAAGCAGGACTAGAAAAAGCACAAATAGATCATATGGTGGCGTTAGCCATCAGGTTGAGTGAAGACTTCTTGAACTTGACTACTGCATATTTTTCATTATTACCTGGAGCAGAGGATTTAGTCCGTTATTTAGCTCAAAAGTATCCATTAACCGTTGTAACCAATGGTTTTGTCGAAGTTCAGTATGAAAAATTTGACAAAAGCGGTCTGCGTGATTGTTTCGCTCATGTTGTTTTAAGCGAAGAAGTTGGCTGCCAAAAACCCAATCCATTTATTTTTGAAGAGGCTTTGCGCTTGAATGGACTTTGTGCCGATGAGGTCGTAATGATAGGAGATTCTCTAACTTCCGATATTCAAGGAGCCAAAAATGCTGGAATAGATCAGGTCTATGTGACTTTTGGTCGCACAAAAGATGCAGATGCTACTTATGTTGTATCTTCATTAGATGATGTCAAAAAGATACTATAATCTGCCATATTGGCAGTTTTGGTGCTTTCGGCACGAATTTTGAATTGAAAATGTTGAAATAAGAAATAGGTTAAGATTATGCCAAAAAATAACAATAATATGAATGTAGAACAACTCGTTGATAATGAGTTGGATAATGCGGCTGTTCCAGCACAAGAGGGTGCAGACGAACAAGTAGAACAGCAAGAGGAAGTAAAAGAACTGACCGAAACCGAGGTATTGCAAGCCAAAGTGGCAGAGTTGGAGGCACGAGTGGCAGAGTTGGAGGATTTAAAATTGCGTCAAATGGCAGAGTTTGATAACTTCCGTCGCCGTACTAATAAAGAGAAGTTAGAGTTGATGAGTACGGCTGGTGAACGTATATTTTGCGATATGTTGCCATTGGTGGATGACTTTGAGCGTGCTAAAGTAGCTATGGCTAAGAGCGAGGATATTGAAGCTGTGCGTGAGGGTATAGAATTGATCTATAATAAGTTTGTGGCTTTTCTAGATGCCAATAATGTAAAAGCGATAGATACTACAGATGCAGATTTTAATACCGATTTGCATGAGGCTATTACCACTTTTGCTGCAGGTGATGATAAGAAAGGAAAGGTTATTGACTGTACGCAAACTGGATACACGCTAGGCGAGAAAGTTATTCGCTTTGCGAAGGTAGTAGTTGGAGAATAATTAATTCATAATTCAAAATTCAAATTTCATAATTGGAATTATGGCTGAAAAGAGAGATTACTATGAGGTGCTTGGCGTGTCAAAGACGGCGTCAGCAGATGAAATAAAAAAAGCGTATCGTAAGAAAGCTGTTCAGTATCACCCTGATAAGAATCCTGGTGATAAAGAGGCAGAAGAACGATTCAAAGAGGCAGCAGAGGCATACGATGTATTATCGGATGCACAAAAACGCCAACGATATGATCAGTTCGGCCATGCAGGTATGGGTGGCGCTAGTGGTTTTGGTGGCGCTGGCATGAGTATGGATGATATCTTCTCACAATTCGGAGATATCTTTGGCGGTGGTTTTTCTAGTTTCTTTGGCGGTGGTAGCCGTAGCAGCGGTCCACGTGTTCGTCGCGGAAGTGACTTGCGTGTGCGTGTGAGAGTGACATTAGAGGAGATTGCTAGCGGTGTTGACAAAAAAATCAAGGTTAAGAAAATGGTTAACTGTAAGTCTTGTCAAGGTACTGGTAGTGCTGATGGAGGAGCTGGAGAAACATGTTCTCATTGTAACGGAACTGGTCGTATAATGCGAACACAACGCACTATTTTGGGTATGATGCAAGTCCAAGAGGAGTGTCCAAATTGTCATGGTGAAGGAAAAGTGATCAAAAATAAATGCTCACACTGTCATGGAGAGGGTGTGGTACGCGAAGAAGAAGTTATTGATATTCACATACCTGCAGGAGTTTATGGCGGTATGCAGATACCTATGCAAGGCAAGGGCAATGCGGCTCCTCATGGTGGTGTATCAGGAGATTTGCTTGTCCTAATTGAAGAGGAAGAACATAAAGATTTCCTTCGTGACGAAAGTGACTTGATATACAATCTGCTGTTGGATATGCCAACTGCTATATTGGGTGGCCAAGTGCAAATCCCAACTCTACAAGGCGAGGCTAAAATTACCATCGCAGCTGGAACTCAACCTGGAAAAGTACTTCGTATGCGTGGCAAGGGTCTACCAATGATTGATCAATATGCACGCCAATATGGTACAGGTGATATGCTTATTAATGTAGGAGTGTATATACCAGAACATCTAAATAAGGACGAAAAGAAACTTATTGAACAATTGAAACAGAGTGAAAATATTCGTCCAGGAGCAGGTGATAAAAAGAGTTTTTTTAAGAATTTGTTCGGATGAAACGATTTGTGCTTGTAGCGATATGGATAAACCTCTGCATGATACTTCATGCGGAGGCTTTTCCTATTAATGGACAAGATAGTGTTAAGAGTGAGTTCTTCAGAGAGTGGTATGTAACCAACGATTTAGTTCATTTTTTGGATAATGGATCTGATAATGTGTTCTACGAGGCAGAAACTACTGGTGAGTGGAATATGCCAGATCAAAAACTGTTTTCGATAGCTGGAAATTCATACAAATGGAATAAATACTATTTAAACGGTTTTCGTATAGATAATCGTTTTCAAGTAGGAAGTACATTGTATCATGCCGATATGAATGACCACAGCCTATCTGTCGATTATCATAGTGGACATTTAAATCTACAAATGGACTCTACTCGCAGAAATATGGTGCAAGTTACCTATAACTTGGGGCGTGTTGGTAATGAAGTGTCATGGGGAACGAAAGAGTTAATCAATTTATTTCATAAGTCTGCCACAGAACGCAATATGCCAGGTAATGATTTGAGTCGTCGTGCTTTTATGCGTGGCGCAGCTGAATTAGAGGCTGGATATGGAATAAAGGCGTTTGGTAAAAGATATCATCAACATCTATACGCTAATATAGGACAACGAAGTGTGGTGAATTTCGATCAAAAGGGAACTGCAGGTATGTACAATGCCGGATTCTATCAAGTACAAGTTGATGGTGAATTGCCTTTACCGGTTAATCCTGTAGTAGATCAGTTGTACTATATCTTTAATACTACTGCTCGTGAGGATTGGGGATCAGAGTTTGTGTACAATGATAATGAGGTTGCAGGATTGTCATCGTACAATTTATCTATTTATGGCAAGAAGAATTATCATGAAAATGGAAGATTGACTACAGGTCTTACATGGGGTATGTCCAATATTGCCAAGCGTGATTCTGCTTTTTCTCGTAACTTGATTGATCAAGATGGCGAGGGTTTTGAACCATACTATGCGGATGGATCCTTGAATGAACTCAACTGGGCTGTAAACTATGAGTATGATATTTTACCTTGGATGCAACTTAAGTTAGATGCCTATAATTCACTATTGTATTGGTCTCCTTCTAGAGAACACTGGACAACAAATACCTACTACCAACGCTATACTGATGCATCACCAACGCAGTTATATACCTATAAATGGGAATCCAAAGCATTTACCAGTGGTTTACTAGAAAATGCACTAACTATTGAACTTCAAAAACAAATTAATCCATGGCTGCTGGTGTATGGAAACCTTGGTGTTTCTTTGGATGGAATACTATTAGCCGGAGACAAAAGCATTGTTTCTCCGAACTGGTTAATGAAAGCTGGTGTATATATGAAACCAAAGAAATGGTTCGAAATGTCCATATCGTTAAGTAAACATCGCTCTACTTATACATTTGATGACATACGCTTTATGTCTGATGATTATATGAACGCCCAAGTTTATTATACCAGTTCAGGTAATTTAGTATCTACAACAGGAGGATGTTATCATCATTGGGAAAAGTATTTGCGACAACCATCATATGTGGTGTTTGATATGCCCTTCAAATTTACAATAGGACGACATGAAATCAGTATGTTGCAAAGTCTACGCCTATACTATGATTTATGGATGACGCAATATGACCAATCTCCCGAGACCTATGGCTTCTATCAAAATCATACAACCAAAGTAAGTGATAAAGGGCAAGAGTGGTATGTGACTAATCCTATATTCTTTGAAAATCCAGGCGAGAAACACTATGTCGTAGGATATGAAGACAAAGATTTATTAGGAGGAAACTTTTTTACAAACAAACCATTATACTTGTCCTCTGTAGTCAAGTATGCTTATAATGGAAAGAAGGTGTTCTTCAGTTTTAGTTGGCAATCTTATCTGATGAGTGGATTATCTGCTTTGGGTAACGGTGTACAAACTAATAATATCGGTATCCTTTCAGAATCAACAGCTAATCCTAATACCTTTTTGAATGAGAAGAACACAGATGGCGCATATCGAGCATCTGGTCGTCTAGATCAAGATAGATCCTTCATCGCTCGTATCCAATTAGGTTATAATATCACTCCTAATTGGGCTATTCATTTAAACGGAAAATTCAAAGATGGTACCCCAATTACTAATTTCCGCACTTTAGCTCATACGGATCAGGATGGTAACACACAACTAGCAATTTGGAATGCAGATACCAAGGGGATTAACCTCGCGGCATACCATTTTGGTAAACGCAAGGATGCTTTCTTTAATATAGATGTCCGCTTGCGATACAGAGGCGCAATTCGTAGCGTACCTGTCGAAGCAGAGGTGATGTGTTATAACATCTACGATTTTGGAACCGAATTATTTGAGTTTAATTTTGACGAGGATATGGGGCACGCTCGTCGAGCAATGGTACTAAATATTCCTCGTGGAATGCTATTTACTCTTCGTGTTGGACTCTCGAAATAAGAACGATAGATAGCATCGTGAATGATGCTATGATAATTCCATCTATACGGTCAAACATATTTTCGGATAGCATATTTAGTCCGAATGTTAACGATATAAGTGCGGCTGTTTGGCGTAGTTTGCCTTGATACCATAGTGGATAGAATAACCAGATAAATATAAACAAAATTACGGCAAAAATTCCTAAATTGATAAATACTGCTAAATATTGATTGTGTGCGTTATAATGCTTGGCATAGTATTTATTCCAATTTTGTGAATCATAAAGTCTTTTTAAATATTCGGTGTCACCTCCAGCACCAACGCCGTGCCATACATAGTCTTCATAGTTTGCGATAGCTATTGACCAAATGTTGATTCGAGGTTCGACATTGGTGGTATCATCCACTTTTTCTTCCGTTATATATCCAAATTTGATTTGTTCAAATCGAGGATGTAATGAGAATAGCAGTGTACATATAATGATTCCAAGAATAGCTACCAAGGCTGTTACTAAATTTCGTGTTTTTCCTTTTAGTGGTTGTATAATAGCAACTGCACAAACTACTAGTAAAGTTAGCATGTTTGCTCTAGAACTACTCCAAATAACACCAAGTACCAAGATAAATAATATAACATAGAAAAACGCATATTTTGTTTTGTACTTTCGTTTATCAGCTAATAGTGCACCCCTAGTTTGTAGTAAGGCTATTATACCTATATTTAATACGGTACCATAGTATAGTCTATGTTTGAGATATGAAATGTAGTCTCCAAAATATCTCCATGTTTGAATATATTTGGGTAGCTGATGATGCTCTAGAATATATGTCCAGCATCTAACAATATATATGTATGTGGCATATATAAATATAGATGCAACGCAACTAATTATGAACCATTTAATAATTGTTGTCCAATTATAGTTTTTGTTTACACCACATATGGCAATCGGCACTATAAGTATAAAGGATATATGCCTGCTAATATGTTCTGCTGCACAACTTTGATCGATTGCCCATAATCTAGATATTATTTCCCAAATAACCCATATTAAAAGACAAATTATAGGTATTATCCCTTTTTTCCATTGCATATGTTTTATTTGTAACATGCGCCCTTCTAAAGCCCATGTTACCAACCACGCAATCCATGTGTATGTTACGAAATGCGTAGGGTATGGTAATGCACAAACTGCAACAATAAATAGGTAGTAATTGATTTTCCCTATAATATGTAGATACTTGTCTAGCATAGGTATTATAGTATGTTATGTGGTGATGTTAGTTTTTTTTGTGTTTTCTCCATCTATGTTTTAAAACCAAACTAATACATTCCTCTGGACTAAAATTACGAGCATTGGCATAGGCTGTAGCAATAATAGTTAATGCATGTTGGTCCGTATCTATACGCTCAAAATTCCGACATCCGGTTCTACAATTTATATGTTTCCCAAATCTCATTCGATTAAGATCGACAAGTTGGAAGAGTACTTCTGTAGGTGTCGGTTCAAAAAGGACATTACCCATCGAATAGTCGGAATGTATAATTCCTTGTTCGTGCAGTTGAGCTGTGAAGCGTCCAAATGCAGCGAAAATCTCATCTCGTTGCGGGAAATGGGGATCCTTGATGATTTCTTTAAGGACATGTTTGCAAGGAGATAACTTGCTAATATAATAACTTTCGTTAATCAATCCTCCCTTCTTCGTTTCTACATAGGTAATAGGAGTTGGCGTCAGTTTGCCTAATCGTTGTGCATATAGGAAGGAACGTCTAGCCTTACTAGGAAATATACTGTATATAATGCGTTTAAAAAACGACGGAATAGCAAATGATTTTACAACAAAATCTCCCTTTATTAGTTTGATTGTATTTCTTTTTTTGTAGAGTATATCTGTTGATGATTGGAATAAGTTAGGTAAATTCTCGTGGAGATTTTTTAGATGTTCCAATTCTTGATTACTCAATAAATAATCTGTCCAACTTTTTCCGTTTTCATGTAGGAATGATCCACAACCATCTTTCTTTGCTTGTTGGCGTGTAGCAAAACGCTTTTGCATTTGTTGAGGGCTACGGTATTGATAATGATCAACAGCAATACATTCCTTACTTGTTCTACCCAGAGGGTGTGGATAACGCCATTTCATACTCCAAACTAACCACGGACTATGACGCACAAATCGTCGTTCTTTACGCTTTTCTGGAAGATGGTGTGTGATGTGGTCTTTATCAATCGAGAAGTCTCCTACGAATGTATGCTCAGCTATATCTTCTTTGGTTAGAATATAATCAGTACTTTGTTTCTTTACAGTTGAATAACGTTTAGAGAGTTTTGATAAAAATGCACGCGGATCTTCGTTAAAGAATTCATCTGCATCTAGGCGTACACACCACCAATCGTTGCATGTGAGTTCATGGCGATACGCTTTAAAGGCTTTTGCCCGTAAACCAATATGAAAGCCTCCCTTGTATTGCATAAATGGTACAATAACAGGGTACTCTTGTGCCATTTCTTGCACAATCTCCCAAGTTGCATCTTCGCTACCGTTATCTATTACTATTACCTTATCACTCCATTTAATGGCTGATAGCAAGGATTCACGGATGATGTCAGCTTCATTCTTGACGAGCAAAAGACTATATATTTTGAATGCTTTCATATCTTATCTAATCGTTGTGTAATTTTACGCCAATAATATAGGATGGGATTGGTGTATTTGAGTTGTTTCCATGGACGGCTAGCATGGGGTAGATGAACAACTGGCGAGTTTAGTAATAGGCGATTTTTGAAACCTAATTCTGTACTTTTATGAGAGATGAATACATCGTACCAATTCTTTGTGCTATCCAATAATTCAAAACTGTATGCTTTCAAAAATTGGTTAGTGAGCAATGTGCAACAGAAACTGAGCCTCTTTTCTGTTTCTATGCATGTACCTTTTAATTTTCTTGCGTATAGGTATGGAAAATTGATATTTCCATCTTTGTCTACTGTTACTGATGCAACCATACCTGTATCATCTGAAATATGTTGTAATAGATCCTGGATTGTATCTTGCTTGATGAGCACATCAGACTCAATGATGAGAAGATTTGCATCCTCCTCTAACGCTTTTTGTTGTGCTGTCTGTAATGTTAACAGATAGTTTGGAGATGGATGTTCAGTGTGTTCGTGCCAGTGTATGATACTAAAACCATACTGGTCAGCTAAAGCTTGTAGCTTGTGTGTGTTTTCTTCTGTACTAAAATCATTGTACATAGTAAATTTTTTGTGTTCGTCAAGCGATGGTATGAGATGCTCTATGGCTAGAGTGCATGTTTCTATTGCATCCTTGACAGGCATGATAATATGTAATGGTTGTTGCATATCAGTATGTAATAATATCTCCAATTTTAGTTATACGAATAAGGGCTCCCCATTGGTTGCCGTATTGAGTTCCTAGATCAGCAGCAATAGTTGCTCCAAATTGTAATCCCCATGCTTTCTCAAAGCGTTTGTTGATTTCTAGTAAAATAGCATGATTGCTACTAAAAGTAGGCTTTTGATAGCTGCCATAGTTATTCACATGGGATGTGATAAGGCGGTAATTATAGCCATATATTGATCCACCCAATCCGAGAAAATGTGCTCGTACTCTGTTGTTATTAATTTGTAGGAATGGATTGCCAATGATTTGATTATAATAAGTCCATCCTTGTGTGTAAACTGAATTATGATAGTATGAGTCTCTTCCGGCAAATATTAATCCATCTTTGTCGTGCACAGGACCAGACTGACTGGTTGTATTGAGAAATTCGTATGTAAATTCATTGATAAATGGCCATTTTGACTGTTGTATGTTTGCGCCCCATAATCCGTCTGCATAATTCATACCAAACCCCATAAAAGCAGCACTCATATCCTCGAAGATGGATTGCCAATATACTTTAGCCTTCCATCCGTTTGACTGATATGATAGAGATAACTCTTGAAATCCTATATGATTGCCTTGAGCATTAAGCTGGTCATTGGTTGTGGTTCCTCCAGACTTAAAAAGGCATACATTTGCCAAATCTCGTAACCTATTGCCATAGTCAACTCCATTTGCACTATATCCTCCCCATTGTGCCGCATGGTGCATTTCGTATGATAGGTTTACAGGTAATTTGCCACCTAAGCGGAAACCGATATGTTTATGGTGTAATTTGACTTTTTGTATCGGACTTTGATCCTGAAGCCATCCGTGAGTTAACCCTCCCTTGATTTCAAGATATCCGAATAGACCAGGAAATGGGATGTAATTGTCAATACCTATTCTTATGCTAGGAATAGCATGTGCATTGCCCGAGAAAAGCAATCCTCCAGAACTTAAGTTGTTTGATTGTGAGCCACATTCTATAGGGCGTATCCCTGCGGTTATATCTACAATATACAGGCGGGCATGTGCGTATAATTGTTCAAAATAACCAGTTGTGGTGTTCTGATCAAATCGTCCGGTCAGTTGTGCGCCAAAATCATAGTCCCACCATCGTTCAGGCTGGCTAGCAGCTTTGCTAATACCCAAACTTATATTACCACTATATGGAGCAGTGGAAATGTTGCCTTGTTGGTTGGCTTGTAATAAAAATGGTGCTTTTTTACCGCTTGAGGCTACTGCAGAAATATAGGCGTGATACCTCAGGGTATCAGATGCTTGCACTGTGTCGTTGATGACTATTGGCCACCATTCCCATTTTTGCGCCACCATAGTGTTCCAGTATGCGCACAAGAATAATGTTAATATGAGAGACTTAATCTTCAAGTTTATACCAATTATTTTGTATCGTTCCGTCGGATGTTTCGCCCATACCTACAAATAGTTGTGATTGAATACCTGCTACCGCACAGTTTGCAGCGGCTTCGGGCATACTTGTCACAAATTCCCATGTGTCCAGGCTTGGGGTATAGCGTTGTATACTACTATAAAGATAACCTGTGGTTAGGGTATCTCCGTAATGTTCTCCGCCGACTAGGTAAATATATTTGTCTGTGGCGCAACATGCAGCTGCGTTGCGTCCTGCTCCTTTGATTTTTTTGAGAGGTACCCATTCTTGAGTTTGCGGTTGCCATTCTGCCCAAAAACGCAGACTACCATGATTAAAACCAGTGCCTAAAAAATGTCTGTTGTTCCAAGTTGTACCCACAACATCCATTGCTCGAGGTATAGATAATGGCTGCGCTGTTTCTAGTTTAGTCCATTGGTCAGTAGCTATGTCGTAGCGATAAACATCTTGTGTAAACTGTCTGTGGAAACCATATGCGGCATAGATGGCGCTGTCGGTAGCAAAAAAGCAATTCTTGATAGTGTTATTAGCTGGAAAATCTGCTAGTCTCTTCCATTTGCCTGTGGCGGGGTAAAATGCCCAGAAATCTCGTAAATATCCTTTGTTTTGATATAGTGGTCCAGTATATCCTAATCCTATATACACACAGTCTCCCGATACACAGGCACTAGATGAGACCCTAGCTTGTAGTGGCACATCTTGTATACTCACCCACTTGTCTTCATGGATATTATATTTCCATAGTCGATTGGTATAGGTACCGTCATTGCGTCGCCCACCAAAAATGTAGATGTCCGAATCGTAGGAAAAACAACAGTGAGCAGCAACTGGTTCTGGAATTGGGCTGCAGGTTTTCCACTGTCCTACCTCTAAAGTTACATCATGTTGGCAGGCTGTTAACAAGAGGATGCTGAATATGAAAAGGTATTTGTTAATCAACTTTAGTCTTCTTTTTCAATTCAAAATCGCGACCTAGGTAATTATTGCGTACTACAGGATTCGCCGCTAGTTCTTCTGGTGTGCCATGGAACAATATCTTGCCTTCGAACAATAGGTACGCACGATCAGTAATCATCAAAGTCTCGTCAACATTGTGATCCGTAATTAGAATACCAATATTTCTGTCTTTTAATTTCCATACAACATCTTGAATCTCTTGTACAGCAATAGGGTCCACACCAGCAAAAGGCTCATCCAACATTACAAATTTAGGTTCAATAGCTAGACAACGCGCTATCTCTGTACGACGGCGCTCGCCACCAGATAGGCGGTCACCTAGGTTTTTGCGCACATGTTCTAGATTAAATTCTTGAATGAGTTGCTCTAATTTCTCTTTTTGATAATCTTTTGAGAAATTTGTCATTTCAAGTACGGAACGAATATTATCTTCCACACTCATTTTACGAAAAACACTTGCTTCCTGTGGCAAATATCCTATACCTAATTTAGCACGGCGATACATTGGCATATCCGATATGTTCTTATCATTTAGATATATTTTACCGCTATTAGGCAGAACCAATCCAGTAGTCATATAGAAAGTAGTTGTCTTACCTGCGCCGTTCGGGCCCAATAGACCTACAATCTCTCCTTGGTCTAGATGTATACTTACATCATTTACTACCGTTCGTTTTCCGTACTTTTTGTATAGATGTTCTGTTCGTAGTGTATCCATAGCTATTTGGTGTTATTTTTCGGTTTGTACTTCTACGCTAACTGGACAGTGGTCAGAATGTACCACATCTGCCAATATACTTGCGTTGACGATGCGCTCACGCATAACTTCGCTAACCCAATGGTAATCAATGCGCCATCCTACATTTCTTGCTCGTGATCCAGCGCGAAAACTCCACCAACTGTACTTTTCTCCGCTTTGGTCAAACATACGGAATGTATCTACCATACCACTTGCTTCCCAGCGATCTAGCCATTCGCGCTCTTCAGGCAAAAATCCACTCACTCCTACTTGACGCTTTGGGTTGTTGATGTCTATTGGCTTGTGCGCAATATTATAATCACCACACACCACGATGTTTGGTCTCTCTTTGCGCAACTCCTTGATCCACACCAAGAAGTCCTCTAGGAATTCCATCTTATAGTGGTACTTTGGACCCTCTGCTTCGCCAGAAGGAATATATACACAAACCACGGTCAAATCG
>JAFZEQ010000026.1 GCA_017560605.1 Paludibacteraceae bacterium | reverse complement strand
GTCGCGACACCCTGGCACTAATGCCTACGGGTGGTGGCAAGAGCCTATGCTTTCAAGTGCCCACCCACGCTATGGAAGGTTTATGTCTTGTCATCACGCCTCTCATCGCCCTGATGAAAGACCAGGTGGAGAACCTTCGCCGACGCGACATTCGTGCCGCAGCCATCTACACAGGTATGAGCTACGAGCAGCAGAAAGCAGCCTTGGATAACTGCATGTGGGGACCATACCGATTCCCATATGTGTCGCCCGAGCGACTGGAGTCAGAGGAGTTCCGCGAGCGATTAGCCCGCCTGCCTATATGCCTAATAGCCGTGGACGAAGCCCATTGCATATCCCAATGGGGATATGATTTTAGGCCGAGTTATCTTAGAATCGCGGAAATCCGGGATTTAATAAAGAGTTTCAAAGTTTCAAAGTTTCAAAGTTCCAATCATGAAACAAGCGCAGAGCGCATGAAACAAGCGGCAAAGCAGCATGAAACATTTCCACAGTCCTCGGTGCCTATCCTCGCTCTAACCGCGACTGCTACACCCGAGGTGGTGGATGATATACAAGAGCGATTGGCATTTAGAGAAAAGAATGTACTACGCAAGAGTTTTGCACGCGAGAACATTAGTTATATTGTGCGCGAGAGCAACAAGAAATCCGATGAGATAGTGCACATCCTCAATCGTGTGCCTGGCAGCGCCATCGTATATGTACGCAACCGCCAACGCACACAAGAATTGGCCGCCTACCTACACGAGACAGGCATCAGCGCAGACTTCTATCACGCAGGATTGAGCAGCAAAGAGCGCTCAGAAAAGCAGGAAGCGTGGAAGAAGTATAAAGGCGAGGGGACTCGTGTGATTGTAGCGACGAATGCGTTTGGCATGGGAATTGATAAGTCAGATGTGCGGGTAGTGATACACCATGATCTGCCGGATACGATAGAAGCGTACTTCCAGGAAGCAGGACGAGCTGGACGAGACGAGCAGAAAGCCTTTGCCGTACTGCTATACGATCCAAGCGACAAGACTAAAGCTCGCAAGCGCATAGCCGATAACTACCCCGACGAAGAGACACTGCATAACGTGTATCACAAAACCTGCAATTACCTAGGCGTAGGAGCTGACAGCGGACAAGGAGCAACGTTCTTCATTGATATGTTTGACTTATGCAAGAAGATGCATCTGCCTGTGTTATCCACCTACTCTGCCCTACACCTACTGAGTCAAATGGGGTATTTTAGTTTTGACGAAGAACAAGAGATACAACCGCGCGTGCGTCTTCGCGTAACACGGCGAGAACTAGAAGAATACCGACTGAACGAAGAAGAGAACAGCATAGTGGAACACCTAATGCGCGAGTACACTGGAATATTTACAGAACTACAATACGTGCATAAGCTGGATGATAGGCATCAGGAACTGGTAGCACTGGCACAGAAACGTATCATCGACTACGTACCTCGGACCAAAGCTAACGTGCTGAGACTGAGCGTAAACAGACAAGCTGAAATACGCATACCACAAGAATTTTACAAGCAACGCAAAAACCACTACGCAAACAAATTGAAAGCCATGGTGGAGTACGCGGAAAACAAACACTACTGCCGCTCGCAAGTGATGCTGGCATACTTCGGAGAAAACGACGCCCTAGTATGTGGAACATGCGACATCTGCCGCGCAGCACTAAACACTAAACACTAAACACTAAACACTAAACAAATGATACAACTACTAACAGCCTTCTTATTAGGCTTGCTGATGATACTAGACCCATGCACGCTATTCACAAGCATAGCGGCTGTGGGATATATAAATAAGGAAATAAGCAATAAAAGACGAGTGCTACGCACTGGCGCAATGTTCGTGTTAGGCAAATTGGTGACCTATGTGCTACTGGCTATACCCTTTATAATGGGCGCACAGACCGAAGGCATCAAACATTGGCTCAACCACTGGAGCGAACCACTATTGGCCACCTTCATGATCATATGCGGCGTGGTGTTGCTGTTTACCGGTAGTCATCATCACGACCATGATCACGGCGTGAAGAAATGGATACAAAGCATTGATAGTCAAAGCAGTGGACTATGGGCGTTCATGCTGGGAATATTCTTCGCCATAGCCTTCTGCCCACACCGTTTTATCTTTTTCTTTAATATGATCAATTTATCTGTGGCCCTACCAGCCAGTTGGAACTGGTTACTGCCTGTTGTATTTGGTATAGCAACTGGTATACCAATAATGATCATAGCATGGTTAATATCCTACAGCGCTATCTCAATGGATAAACTAAACGATCGCATACACGGCATACAGAAATGGATTCGCTATGTATCCGCAGCGCTATTTATAGGCTTCGGTATCTACCTCTGCGTACATATCTTCAGCCATGAACAAGCATGCGATGGCTGTCATCAGCATACAGAACATGTATGCCACGATGAACATTGCAGTCACTAAAAAAAGTAAAGATGGGTTCTCCTAACTTCCGATTCAAACAGTTTACTGTATGGCACGATCGCTGCGCTATGAAAGTAGGCACCGATGGTGTCCTGCTAGGGGCATGGAGTCCGCTGCCGGAGGAAGGGGAGCACAGCAAAGCTGCTATCTTAAACGCCCTAAATGGCTGTTCCAAAGTGCTAGATGTGGGAACGGGAAGTGGATTGATAGCCTTGATGCTAGCACAGCGTATTGAAAGGGCCCAAATAACGGCTATTGATATCGACAGCGGAGCAGTAGAACAAGCAAAATATAATTTTAGCCAGTCGCCTTGGAGTGATAGACTAAGATGCCAACAAACTGCCCTACAAGACCTAAAAGGCGAAGCAATATTCGACCTAATTGTTAGTAATCCACCTTACTTCCAAGATAGCCTAAAAAACCCTGATAGTCAGCGCGCTATGGCTAGACATACCGACTCGCTATCTTACAACGAACTGCTGGCACACAGCGCTAGACTGCTCACAGAGAAAGGTATATTGGCACTCGTGTTACCCATCGAAGCCGAGCAGCAGATCATAGCACTAGCGCAAGCGCATAAGCTCTACCCTACGCATATCACACATGTGTATCCTAAACCAGGGAAAGCAGCCAAGCGCCTTTTGATTGCCCTCTCACCTATCACCTCTAACATTTCATATTGTACTCTCACCTTGGAATCCGAAAATGCCCCTCGCAGCGAGGAATACAAAGAGTTAACGAAGGAGTTTTATCTTTAAAACGCGACTTTGTCGCCGTTCTCAATGTTCCAACCGTTCTAACAGTTCTAAACGTTAGAATAGCGTCAGCGATTAGCGGTTAAGTTTACTCCATTGGATATAGCCATAGACGCAGTTAGCGCACCAGAAGAGATATTGGGCTGCCATACAATAGTTGCCTGCCCTGAGCCACATCACCAAGGCGAGAATGTCCACTAATATCCAGATATACCATTGCTCGCGGAAAGCTAATACCATCAGTATCTGTGCCACGATAGCTGGCACGGTGGTGAAGGCATCTAGATAGGGCTGTGGGTCATCGGTATAACGCTGTAATAACCAGCCAACTACAACCGACAACAGGATAACAGAGACAAGTAAGACAGGAGTGATCTGGCGAGATAATTGGCGTGTGTGGATTTGCAAAGGATCCGTCTGGCTCAAGCGCTTCCTCCAAACATATACACCGTAAATCATTGTGACGAAATAAAAGATATTGAGCGCTATCTCCGCATAAAAACGCTCCTGCACACAGAGATAGGTATAGGTACCGACCTGCGCAAAACCGAAAACAAAAGTCAAGATATTGCCCTGGGCACCCAAAACCACAGAACAGATACCCAACAACCCGCTGATCAATGACCACGGACTATCAGGCATAAGACAATAAGTTAGCACCTGAACTGCTAAACCTAAAGCAAGAAAGATCCAGAAATACTTTTTACTATTCAAGCTTGTCGTTTTAGATAGAGTCTATTATTTCTTTTTTCCAGTAGAAATGAGCGACTTGGGTTTTGACTCGGTTTGCGGTAGAGCAAGGTGATCGAATGTCTCTTCGAAATCCCAGTTAGCACGCAGTTTAAGTTTGGCCGGATAATAATACACCGGTTCTGGTTGTCTGTGTAGTAGCCAGTCACCCGTAGTCCATTGGCCATCTTGGTTGATATCGATATACAAACGTAAATAGAACACCTCTGGTGCTAGGTACTGGAACAGAGTGCCTTGCTCAGAAGCCGGTTTCTCATCGATAACCACATCCTTTTCGTTGAGCAGTTGTATTCGAGCTAGAGAATCATAATGAGCCATCTTAACTAGCAAGGACGAGTAATCCTCGAGGGACTTGAGTTTCAGTTTTTTCTCCTCCTTATCATTGGTTGCCCCGTAAATATCTACCATAGCAGCCGAGTCGATGGTGAGCCTGTAGGATTGGTTTGGTTTTAGCTGCGCAATGACGCCGAAATTCCTTTTGATAGAGTCCAGCGGCTGTATCTGGTATGTAATAGGTACGATATTGGTATCTACGACCTGCACGAAGTGAATCTTCTGCTGGTCCAAAGAGTCGATAGGAAAATCGGATTGTATAAAAAGTGTATCGTATATTTCAAACTTGGTAGAGGCATTGGTTTTGAGATTCAACATACGCATACGCTTGTTCTTTTCGTATGTTTCGCGAGCCTTTTCAGAGAGTTTAGGATGACGATAAATAGCAGAAAGCGTATCGGTCTTTGGAACGATATTGTATAGCGAATCGGAATACTGATAGGTTAGGCAGAATGGTATGGTATCCATCTTGATGGCTATCGAATCGGTTAGCCAATACATAATCGTATCGTTGGTCTTGTTGGCCTGTATCAGTGTGTAGTCCAAGAAGTTAACCCATCCAGAGTCTGATGTTAGAGAATCAACCTGGCTGTACTTGAGCGGTTGGATAGTAGGCAGAGAATCCTGTGGGGCAGAGAAAATAAGCGTAAAAGCGTGTTGCTGGTCACGGAGCAAACGCTGGAAGTAATGACGTTGCTTGCTTTCTTCAAAATACCATATAACAATAGAATCGGGCGTATACTGTGTGTGCTTATGAACATGCACGGTATCAACTAGTCTAGTAAAGAGCGTATCGCCTGTTTCAAGATTAATGCCCAGCGTGTCAATCCACATCGTATCGGTATGCACATGGTCAATAGCCATAGGGGTGAAAATAGAATCGGTGAACGCTAATCCTTCGCCCGGTTGATAAATATAATCACGGCTAATATCGTTGAGCGCATACAAGCGATAGTTACCCTTGCGAATATTGTGAATAGTGAAATAGCCCTCATCGTTGCTTCGTGCTACCCTATTAAACGGATTGGTGGTCAAGGCAGAATCGTTATGATTGGCGTGTATACCGACCAAGACGGATGACACAGGATTGAGATCAGCTGCATTATATACCCTACCGGCAATAGTCAGGGAGTCAATATGATCGCTCGTAGAGAATGAGAAGACATATCCCTGGAGAGGAATCTTCTCGTTATAATCGCAAATAGCCGCACCAAAATCTACCGTATATGTGGTAGAATCTTGCAAATCCTCCTGAAAAACGACAGACAGTTTTTTACCAATAGCCTTGATCTCGGGCTGTGTTTGCTGGGGAGGAGAAATAAGAACATTATTCTGAATATCAGCTAGTTGGATATATTCATCAAAGGTTATTTCAATCTCCTTGGATTGCACATTTAGACTACCCGATACAGGTATTTCTTTTAGAACACTAGGTGGTATAGTATCTTTAGGACCACCCTGTGGACCTACTCCGCGATTGGCACAAGCTGAAAACAACAAAAGACCAATCAATGGTGCGTATATCCTAGCAGCTATTTTAAAGCGTTTCAAATTCATATCCTTCAGTCAATAAATATGGTATCATTTGATGCAAAAGTTGTAATACTCTATCCTGCGATTTGATGGAATCATGACAAGTGATGATGCTGCCGTTGCGAACATGGTGTTGCACAATGTTTAGCATGTGGTCGACGGAGTATCTGGGGTTATAATCATGGGTAAGCACATCCCACATACAGATGGTATATCCGCTGCGAATCAATGCTTGTTTTTGTTTTGACTTCATCCTGCCATGAGGTGGCCTGAACAAGTTGGTTTGTAGCACCTGGTGAGCCATTTCTACATCATTCATATATGATTGGAGCGTATTTCTGCAGCCCTTCATATGATGATGTGTGTGATTACCGATAGCATGTCCCTGATTGCGTACCAAGTCCAAAAGATGTGGATATTTCACAGCATTCTCACCTACCATAAAAAAGGTAGCTTTGACATTATATTGAGCTAGAATATCCAATATCTGTGGCGTACATTCAGGAATAGGACCATCATCGAAAGTGAGATAGACAATCTTTCGATCCGTATTTTTGCGCCACAACACACCTGGATACATTTTTTGCATCCAGGTTGGAATTTGGTATAGCAATGATAGCATTTGTTTACTCGCTCCAAGCCAATGCTGATGCACCTAGTACCGCAGCGTCTGCTTCTTTCAGGTCAGAGAATAAAACTTTTACCTTGTTTTTCCACAAAGGCAAAACATTGTTGTTCATAGCCTCCTCGATAGGACGCTTAATCCAGTCACCAGACTTTGTTAATCCGCCAAAGAGAACTATAGCCTCTGGTGCGCTGAAAGCAATGAAATCAGCCAATTGTTGACCAAGGATAGTACCTGTGAAATCAAAGATTTGTTTTGCAACTTCGTCACCTTGTTCAGCGGCATCATATACATCCTTGGATGTGATGTTATCGACATCTAGCTTGCGAAGGATAGTTTCTTGGCTGGTAGAAGTAAGTATCTCTTTGGCCGTACGAGCCACACCAGTAGCAGAAGCATAAGCCTCGAGGCAGCCCATCTTACCGCAGTTGCAAGCACGAGCGTTCTCACCACGAACAGCGCAAGTGTGGCCAAGTTCTCCAGCAAAACCATCGTGTCCATATACGACATTGCCATCGATGACAATACCAGAACCCACACCTGTTCCGAGGGTGATCATGATAAAGTTCTTCATACCCTTGGCTGCACCATAGGTCATTTCTCCCATAGCAGCGGCATTCGCATCATTGGTAATGCGGCATGGAAGACCAAAACGCTCGCTAACGAGCTTTGCAAATGGTACAGTTTGCCAAGGCAAGTTCATAGCCTCTTGGATATAACCAGTATAGAAGTTACCATTAGGCACACCAGCACCTATACCGCGTACCATATCCATACCGCCAAGAGGTTCGATTATTTTAACAGCCTCCTCATAAAGGGCATTGACATAATCATTGATGTCTTTGTAAGCTTGAGTTTTGATTGAAGTGCGGCCTAACACATGACCACGAGCATCTACTACGCCTAGTACAGAGTTGGTTCCACCCATATCAAGGCCAAGTACATAAGGTTTATTCATATTTGTATAGTTTTAAGTTTTGTTAATTATATTGGTATATTTTTATTCACATTTTTGCTACCATAAAGAGCATAGAACAGGATATATGCAGCACAACAAAGTACTACCACATAACTCATTCTAAAACTACCCATCACATCAGCCAATGTACCTTGCAATGGAATAAGGATACCACCACCGCAAACCATTGTCATAAAGGCACCAGACGCGATAGCTGTATATTTGCCTAAACCCTCAACAGCCATATTGAAGATTCCGCCCCACATGACGGATGTACACAATCCTACTAAAATCAATGCCAAAACAGCCACAGGTATCTCAGCCGTGATGACAGTAAGCGATGCCCAATCTATACCCGGCATCTTGATCATCGCTGTTTCGGGCAAGAAGATACCTAGCAAGACTAAAAGGAGTGTAGCTATAGATACCGCAGCAATCTGAGTGCGACTAGATACCTTTTCTGCTACTAATCCGCCTAACAAACGACCAACAAGCATCAGTAGCCAATAGACCGCTACAATCATACCTACGACATTAGGATTGATACCCAATCCTGGCGTAGTTGCATCTGGGGCAGTAGTTAGATATTGCATAATATATGTAGGTACACCTACTTCAATGCCCAAGTACATAAAGATAGCTAGCATACCTAGTTTGAAATGACGGAACGAAAAGGCAGAATACTTCTTATCGCCTACAGCCTCTGGCTTATCGCCTACCTCCATCTCAGGTTCAGGGATCTTGACCAGCAAGAGAACGATAAGTGCAAACACAAAGACACTCAAGGCTATCATCAAAGCAGGCGTTGCATCTGCTATCTGAGCCTTGGTTGCATCTGCTATCAAACTACCCATTAGTATGGTTACCAACACCGCAGCAGTAGAACTACATACGCCACCAAACTGGATTAGCAAATTACCTTTGTTACCTCCACCACCTAAAGTATTAAGCATAGGATTAACAACCGTATTAAGCATACACATACAAAATCCGGCCACAAAAGCACCTATTAGGTATACCGTAAAACTTTGAACGGTATGCCAGCCAGATACATACTGCAAGAAAACACCTAATATACCAACGCCAATAGCCACTAAGGCAGTATTGCGATATCCTATTTTACGCAACAATAATCCAGAAGGGATACCCATGACTGCATAGGCTATGAAATTAGCAGCATTACCTAATTGCGCAGCAAAATTGGACACATCAAAATTGCTTTTCAGAATCACAGCCATAGGGTTACACAAGTTTGTTACAAAAGATATCATAACAAACAACAGATACATGACTATGATGGGAAGGAAGTTCTTTTTCATTTTTTGTCGGTTAATATCGGTTAAGCGGTTAAACAGTTAGAGGTTGTTTTGGAGGAAAAGGAGTAGACGATTATGTAGGTGTTCATAGTTACTACCGTTGCGCAAGAAATGGTTGTCATCTGGATAGAACTGCATCTCAAATTGTTTTCCTGCTTTAACCAAAGCATCTACATAGAGCCAAGACTGTTGAGCATGCACATTGTCATCAGCCAATCCGTGAACCAACAAAAGCTTGCCTTGTAGTTTATCGGCCAGTTTCATAGCATCGGTTTGGTCATAGCCGTACTCGTTTACCTGTGGACGACGCATATAACGCTCGGTATAAGCTGCATCATACAATCGCCATGAAGTAACAGGAGCTATTGCCATACCACACTTCCACAGCGGTTTGCCATCCTCGGTAGGTTGCATACTCATAGACATAATAGTTTGATAACCACCATAACTCCATCCACATAGAGCTATACGTTCAGCATCAACATAAGGCAGTGTACGCAGATATTTTGCTACACTGATTTGATCTTCAGCCTCGTTGGTTCCTAGTTGCATATAGGTTGCATTGCGCCACTCCCTACCTCGCGCATGGGTACCGCGACCATCAGCACAAACCACCAGATATCCTTGAGCTGACAAGTAGTGTGCAAAGCGTTTACGCCAGGAGTCAGTAACACGCTGACTAGATGGGCCGCTATACTGCATCATCACGACAGGATATTTCTTTGTTTGATCGAAACCAACAGGCAATACCTTCCAAGCATTGAGTACATCGCCACGCTCGGTACGAATGGTAAAGAACTCCTTGTTTTGCAAACCAGAAGCCTTCCAAGCAGATGCTACGGAATCATTACTCAACAATAGGCGTGATGAGCCCTTGGCGTACAAGGTATAACGATTAGGTATTGTATTAGACTGATAACAATCGATATAGCGAGTCATGTCCTTGGAGAAAGTGAGCGCATGCACACCCTCACCCTTGGTCAACTGGGTAGTATAATTCTTGCGCAAACTGTATGCATAGGCGTGGCGTGTAGTAGGTGTAGGAGCTGCCTGGAAGTAGAGTGTCTGAAGCATTTCATCCCATCCATAAACACGCATAATATCGCGTTTCTCTGGTGTCAACAAGCGTTGCTCAATACCCTGAGGAGAATACAAATACGCCTGCGCATAACCACCCTTTTCACTTATCACAATAACACGACCATCAGACAACCATTGCCAATCATCGAAATACTCAAAGTTGACATAGTGCTTTTTGCTTTCTTCGCGATAGAATGGATGGCTAACAGTAGACTTGGCATTAACCTTATGAACTTGCATCAAATTTTGATCACGGTTGAGTTGCAACACCATCAAATCAGGCACAGCATCTGCTTTGCCCGCAGGCATAACACTCCAGCACAAACGAGGCACATAGGAGTTTTGCATATCAGGTAACTGCATCGTACGAATAGACTTATAATGAATATCATAGACGCATACGGAAATCTTAGGATTGGTTTCACCAGCCTTAGGATACTTCAAGAAATGCGACTTAGGGTAATTACCTTCAAGATAAGTCTGCCACTCAAACGAAGGAACATCTGCCTCGTTAAAACGAACAAAGGCTACCAACTTGCTATCAGGCGAAATAGACACAATAGAGGTTATACCAAACTCTTCTTCGTACAACCAATCGGCTACACCATTCAGTATATGTGCAGTAGTATCCTTTGTGATAGCAACCTCAGTTTGAAAATCTACTTTATATATATACAGGTTATTATCTGGCTTTGCATACACTACATATTTGCCGTTATCCGAAATCTTAGGATCGCGAATCAGACCATCACCCAAATGAATACGAGTATTCTTTTGTTTATCAACCAGATAATAATCAGCCAAAAATGAGTGTCTGAATAACTGTTGTTTGTTCTCACATTCTAGTTTGTACCGGTCATCGGAGTCAGCATTCAGAATACTATCCATTTGATGATCCGTTAACACTTTGGCATCATATCCCCCTTGAAGAAGATGCATCATATCTGTTGCAAAAATAGGTGCCGCTAAAAAAACAAACAAGAATAAAAATACTGATTTTTTCATAGTAATAATAAAAATTATTCAATTCGCGGCAAAGGTACTATTTTTTTTGCAATTACGCAAGCAAAAAGACTATTTTTTGAGAGTATCACGCCCAGAAACAAACACAAGTAGCGCACAAGTCTCAACGATTAGTATCTACCCCAGCGTATGCCATCTTAAAATTTGACATATTACCCAAAGATATAGAAAAGGCATTAGTATCTTCTCCTTTATAGGAAAGACATTTTTGAAGTAGACTATATTAGACAAAGATAATTATAATATAATTAAAATCTATCCAACTACTTGTTAACAGATATTTTTTAGTCTAAAACAGTTTAACACACATAGGATTTTACAATGCATCTAGTTAGATTAATAGATTATTCAATATATCTAAAATCTTAATAATTGACACTTTTAAAATTCCATAAAACTAGTGAAACGATACTTTTTTTGCTTATTTTTTTTGCATATGTGATTTATTTTTTGTATCTTTGCACAAAAATTAGAGCCCCACATAAAGTTCTGATAAAAGTCAAGTAATACAAAGTATTAATTTCCACACAGATACACCAATAGAAGATGAAAAATATAGCATTTATAGTTAACCCTATTGCAGGAACAAAGGCTAAAAATCGCGTATCCAAACTCATTCGCGAATTGTTAGACAAAGAGCAATTTTCACCAACAGTAGTTGTGACAGAATATGCTGGTCATGCCACTCAATTAGCTCGCCAATTTGCGTTAGAAGGATACTACGCTGTCATAGCAGTAGGAGGCGACGGAACAGTCAATGAGGTAGCTAGTGGTTTGAGAGACACAGACACTGCCCTAGGCATAATTCCCAATGGTAGCGGCAATGGTTTTGCTCGTCATATAGATATATCTACGCGTATGAACAGGGCTATCGAAATGCTGAATAGTTCCGAGGTTATTCAGGTTGACTATTGCACGGTGAACGACAAACCATTCTTCTCTACTTTCGGCGTAGGATTTGATGCCGTAGTCGCACAAGATTTTGGCAGCAATGGCAGAGGATTAAAAGGATATGTTGAAAGCATCTTTAAGGACCTTTTCCAATACCAACCCGAGCACTATCAATTAATCGGAAAGGGTATCGACTTATCAACCAAGGCATTTTTAATCAATTTTGCTAATGCTGGCCAATGGGGATATGATGCATATATAGCACCTAAAGCTAGTATACAAGATGGTTGGATAGACATCGCTATTGTTAGCGAATTTCCTATGATAAAAGCTCCTAGTCTAGCGCTACAGTTGTTCACCAAAAACATCGATGAGAATCTGTATATGAACACTATTAGAGCAAAAGAAGTAAGCTTGATTCGCGAAAACAGCGAAAGCCCTGTTCATATAGATGGTACTCCTACCAAAATGGATAAAGAACTAAAAATCAAAATTGTAGAAGCTGGATTAAAAGTGTTGGTAAAAAAGCGCTTTTAAATAATTATAACGCAAAATTCATATATTATGACAATAAAAATCATTAACAAAAGCAATAATCCGCTACCACGCTACGAAAGTGCGCAGGCTGCAGGAATGGACATCCGCTGCAATATCAACGAATCTATTACATTACAACCTCTAGAGCGCAGACTCATCCCAACTGGTTTGTTTATCGAACTACCAGTAGGTTATGAGGCTCAAATCCGCCCACGAAGTGGTTTAGCCTTGAAACGCGGTTTGACAGTACTGAACACACCAGGTACCATCGATGCTGACTATCGTGGTGAGATAGGTGTGATATTGATCAATATGAGCAACGAAGCACAAACCATTGAACCCTCAGAGCGGATCTGCCAAATGGTGATTGCTAAACATGAGCAACCAGAACTGATAGAGGTAGATGTACTGGGTGAAACAGAACGCGGAGTTGGTGGTTTTGGACATAGTGGTATAAAGTAAAGCAAATTATTAAACATAGACGGTAATGCATAAAACATTACAAATACTATTGATAATAGGCACTCTGTTGACTAGTCTATATGTGCAAGCAGATAACCTACCTAAACAGCGTTCCACATTGGATTACGCCATGGTGGACTCATTAAGTGCGGAACAGCAGCAGCAGTTTCTGTACTACTTCTACGAAGCAGAACGCATGGCTAATGAATCAAATCTTGAAGCTGCTAAAACTTTGCTCAAGTTCTGCTACTTTCTAAATCCAAATGATGCAACCATGAATTTTTACATGGGGGAACTAGCCAGAAAGGATAAAAGTTTTTATGTTATGCTGTTGTTTTACAAAATGGCTTTTGACTTGAATCCAGATGACTATTGGCATAGCTACAACTATTCATTATTGGCACTAAAGACAAAAAAAGCGCATAAAGAAGTTATCAATAATCTCAAAAAAGTTGCTCAATCTAACCCCAAAAATGCAGAGGTGCGAGAAATGCTACAAAAAGCATACATCGACTTGGGAAAATATTCTAACGCATTAATCGTACAAGACGAACTTGATAGTATAAATGGCTATAATGAAACTAGTGCCATTCAGCGCTATAGCCTACATGTGGCTATGAATGATACTAAGTCGGCATTGTATGAAGTAGAGCGATACTTGAAGGTAGATCCAGAGAATCATAAATTTCTGGCAACTCGTTTAGATTTATATATCACTACAAAACAACACTATACCAAAGAAATAGAAGCATATGAAGCATTATTACGATTGGATAGTCGTAACCCTATGCTACAAAATAATCTTGCATGGCAACTATGTATTCACGATGTTGATTTAGTTCGTGCAGAACAACTATCAAGAAACGCTATTTTTGCCGAACCTAGAAATCCAGCATATCTTGACACATATGCCTGGATAATGTACAAAATGGGAGACTGCGAATCAGCTATTTTCTATATTGACTTAGCATACAAGAATATGGATTCAGCGACTAAAAAAGACATCATCTCACATCGTAAACAAATACAACGCAAATGCAAAAAATAAAACATATATTAATCATATGCATACTGATACTTGGACTAGCATCATGTGCTACTAGCAGCTCGACACCTAGAGCTAAGCAGTCTGTTACACAGCGTGCACAAGTAACCTTAAGCCTAGACCAGCACAGTTTTTCTATGAATTGCTTGTTAAGAGTTTGGAAGAACGAACTGGTCGTATTGTCCGTACTACCTGTTATGGGTATAGAAATGCTGCGCCTAGAGGCAACACCTGATAGCATTCTAATAATAGACAAGATGAATAAAAAGTATGCTATCGTGGGTTATAACGAACTAAATGATCTGACAGAAAAAAACATCAGCTATAAAACACTTCAATACTTAGCTCAACGCACAAACAAAGAGATAGAATACGAGGTGACAATTGGTACGCACAAAATCAAAATAGCTGGCAAATTTGCTCAACGTGAGCGCAGCAAACAAAAGGAAGCACAAAGACTAAATTTAAACAAATATAAACAAGTTACATTACGAAATATTTTACCGATATGAGAATACGATTTATAATCTTTATGCTATGTCTTATGTTGGTTCCAACAGCAGCACAAAGCGTAAAAGAATTACAGAAGCAACAAACAAAACTACAAAAGCAACTGCAGCAGACCAACCAAATGCTCAAACAGACAAAAAAAGATGAAACTGCTACAGCAAACAAGTTAACACTCCTAAGCAAAGACATTAACACTCGTAAAGAGCTGATTACCAACATAGAAAGCGAGATTAGTGCGTTGGATGGAGAAATGGCTATCTTGACTAAGGAGCGCAACACACTACAACAAAGGTTAAACGATGCCAAAGCAGATTATGCCAAAATGATCCGCGAGACACACTATGCAGATATTCAGCAATCTCCTATGTTGTTTCTACTATCTTCGGAAAGTTTTCAACAACTCATAAGACGCATACAATATATGCGTCAGTTTGCTAAATATCGCAAAGAACAAGCTAAAATGATTCTTTCACTGCGTGCCGATCTCGATCAACAAAATGTGTTGCTGGCAGAACGCAAGCAAACACAATCCAATGCCTTGCAACTGCAACAACACGAGCAAAACATTCTAGCAGCTGATCAACGAAAGCATGAGAATATGTTAGTCTCACTCAAAAAGAAAGAAAAAGATCTGTTGGCTAAGCAAAAACAACAGCAAAAGAAGGTTGACGAGCTGAACAAACGAATTGATAAGCTTATTGCTGAACAAGTACGCGATAACACTACCCTAACAAAGGAACAAAAACTAATATCTGGTGGATTTGAAAAGAACAAAGGTAGACTGCCATGGCCTGTTGAACAAGGCTTTATCAGCGGAAAATTTGGAAAACATAAACACCCTGTACATGCCAATGTAACCGTAAACAACAAAGGTATATACCTACAAACAGTTAGCGGAGCTAAAGCAAGAGCAGTATACGAAGGACAAGTTACATGGTGTGCGCAAATGAACGGCAGTTATGCTGTGATTATACAACACGGTAACTATCGAACCGTGTATTCACAACTAAAAAACATCTATGTAAAACAGGGTGACAAAGTACAAGCTAAACAATCAATTGGAGAAGTAATGACCAATTCTAGCGAAGACAACAAGACTGAATTGTATTTCCAAATATACAAAGACAAAAATATTGTTAACCCTAGCGATTGGTTAGCTAAGTAACACAAAAAAAACATTCAATGGATATGAAAACAACAAAAATTATATTATTTTTATTTGCACTTACTGCTATTGTTGGTTGCAAGCCTAATAATTGGCTAGACTGGAAAACCCAAAATGAAATTTGGCTACAAGAGAACGCCAAGAAAGAAGGGGTCAAAACTACTGCGAGTGGATTGCAATATAAGTGTATTGTTGAAGGTATTAGCCACTCATCTGGTCACGTAGACGATGCAAAGATCGTAACAATCAATTACATAGGTAAACTGATCAATGGTTGTGTTTTTGACGCGAGTGACAATTACAGCGAGTATGTTAGCGCATTCGTACCTGGTTTCATTGAAGGTCTAAAACAAATGAAAGAGTTCGGCATATACGAATTGTATATACCATATGACCTCGCATACGGCCAAGAAGGAGCAGGAACCGAAGGTACAAGCAGCCATATTCCACCCTACTCTACACTCATTTTTAGAGTAGAACTACTGGATGTATATTAATGAAACGCTGGTTGTTAATAGGGATACTACTATGTTCGTTGTTGGGGTGTGAAGACTTCAACAATCAGAACCCTGTACCTTATGTACCAGTAAGTTACACGCTAAAAATAACAGAAGAACATCCACACTTTATGATAGACAATGGCTATCAAACCATGACTATTACGAAACCAAGATATAACTATGAGTACATAGGTTATTGTGGTTTGCTAATATGGATAGGTATGGATGGTCATTACCATGCCGCTGATATGTGCTGTCC
>JAFZEQ010000025.1 GCA_017560605.1 Paludibacteraceae bacterium | reverse complement strand
GCGAAAAAATTGTACCTTTGCGGCGAATATGGAACATGTATATCACATACCAGAGCAAAAAGAAAAAGAAACCTTTGTATATTATACAACATTAGTTAAAAAAATGAAAGTTTTAGTAGCAACCGAGAAACCATTTGCCAAAGTAGCAGTGGATGGAATCAGACAAGTAGTAGAACAAGCGGGTTATGAACTTATTTTACTAGAGAAATACACCAAGAAACAACAACTATTGGACGCTGTAGTTGATGTGGATGCCATCATTATCCGTTCTGATAATGTAGATGCAGAGGTGCTTCAAGCAGCAAAAAACCTCAAGATTGTAGTTCGCGCAGGCGCTGGTTATGATAATATCGACCTAGCTGCTGCCACTGCACATAAAGTAGTTGCAATGAACACTCCAGGTCAAAACTCTAATGCAGTTGCCGAACTAGCACTAGGTCTTATGGTCATGGCAGTTCGTAATATGTACAATGGTACTAGTGGTACAGAGCTCATGGGTAAGAAACTTGGTATCCACGCATACGGAAATGTGGGACGTAATGTTGCACGCATCGCCAAAGGTTTTGGCATGGATATTTATGCATACGATGCATATTGTCCTGCTGAAGTAATGATTAATGATGGTGTTAAACCGGTTGCATCTGCTACCGAGTTGTATTCTACTTGTGATGTTATTAGTTTGCATATTCCTGCTACTCCAGAAACAAAAGGTAGTATCAACAAAGCACTTTTGAGCAATATGCCTATTGGTGCTGTATTGGTTAATACTGCTCGCAAAGAGGTTATCCACGAGGATGGTCTTATTCAGTTTATGCAAGAGCGCAAAGACTTCCGTTATGTAACAGATATCATGCCTGCAGCATCACAAAAGATGCAAGAGCTATTTGAGGGTCGTTACTTCTCTACGCCTAAGAAAATGGGTGCACAAACTGCAGAAGCTAATATCAACGCTGGTATCGCAGCTGCTAAGCAGATTGTTGATTTCTTCGTGAATGGTAATACAAAGTTTCAAGTTAATAAATGAGAAAAATACTTTTAGCAATCATATTGTTTATTAGTAGTATTTCCTATGCGCTCGATATAGAGTGTGTAGGAAATGCTACATTTATAGACAACTTAGGTGATACAATTTTTGTCTTTGAAAAGAATCCTGAACTTAGGTCTAAAATAGGCGAAATAGCATGGTATCATGTTTCCGATACTATTACCCCTGTACAATCTGGTACAGACTATCTTTATCCTGAACATGGCCAAGGTTATGCGTACAAGCACAATGGACAATGGCACGAATTTTGGGTGTTAGAATATGATAGTCTTCGTCCACAAGTAAATATGATTGATGCTAATCTTACTTGTACTGAAACTGAAATAAATATTGATGGTAATATACCTACGATACAATATAAGGATGCTGCTGGCAAATTGCAAAAAATAACTCGTCTCTGTCATATCACTTATACGGACGCTATGTGGAGTGAAAGCGGTTGGGTTGATTCTACTGCAATTGTTGAAAAAGAACTAGCTAACCAAATAGTGTTAGATGCTAGTCCTGTTCCATCCAACTTTATCATAGTTGATGATCTGGCTGATCAACTTGGTCTTACCGAACCAATCATTACAGATATTTTCCAACCTGTAGCAGTTAAGACCCATCCACAGGCTATTGTTACTGCTAGACCAGGAAAAGATGATAAAGGACCTTCTGGTAACGAGGTTGATCGTCCTATCGATGCCGACAATCTTATTCGTCGTTCAGCACCATTAGATGTAGAATTCCTTGCCAATGGACTCAATACAGAATACTACAAGTGGAATCTGTATCACGGAACAGATCTTATTCTTAACCGTAGCGAAGCACAACATCGCTATACTTTTACTGAGCCTGGTAACTATCGTGTGGTTTTGTTTGCATACAATAGTCATTCTTGTGAAATAGATTCAGTTGAATTTGAGATTTCTGTTAGCGAGTCTATGCTTACCGTACCTAATGTATTTACGCCAAATGGCGATGGTACTAATGATGAATTCCGTGTTGTCTATCGTTCTATCAAAGAGTTCCATATTTGGGTCTACAACCGCTGGGGTAAACTTGTTTACAAATCAGAGGATCCTGCCAAGGGGTGGGATGGAACCATCAACGGTAGACCTGCAGCACCAGGTGCATACTACTATGTGATTCGTGCATTGGGTACCGATGCAGAATCAAATTACATTTCTAAACCAGCTTATTCCAAGAAACTTAAAAAACAAGAGCTACCTCTTGGTGTATACCAACTATCTGGCGATATCAACTTGTTACGATGAAAACAGTCACCTCTAAATATGTGCCTGAGATTAGCTCAATGAGTTTAGCACAGGTCAATAATGAGCTTGCTCAATTACCAGTAACTGGGAAAATTGACCAAATCAATTGGCCAGAACTATATCCTACTGCACCACAATCAAATTTTGTGTTAGTGCATACCAATGATATGCTCTATATTCGTTACGAAGTAAAAGGCGAGATACCTCTATCAACCAAAACACAAGATCTTGAACTAGTCAACGAAGATGCTTGTGTCGAGGTTTTTATTGCCAACGAAGATAATACTCATTACTGGAACTTCGAGTTTAATGCTGCAGGTGTATGCAATGCATCTTTTCGTAAAGAACGCAAGGTTGATGTTGTTCGCTTAAATTCTGATCAATTACAAAGTATTAAGCGTTATCCTCAGCAATATTGTGCTTCACATTGGTCATTACTTGTTGGTATTCCTCTATCGCTTATACAGTTAGATCTTTCACGCGAGCACGCGCGCCGCGCGAATATCTATAAGTGTGGTGACAAAACTCCTATGAAGCACTATGCTTCTTGGTCTCCAATCCAAGCACCAGCACCTGCTTTCCACCTACCAGCGTTCTTTGGGGAAATACAATTTTGAACTAAAAAGATTATAATAGTATGAAGCGTTATTTATTTCTAATATTAATATGTTTGGAAGTTATATCTTATGTATCAGCACAAGATATAAATGAACTAGTATCAACCTACGAAGTAGATTCTACAAGAAAAAGTCTAATAATACAGGAATATGAATCGATTGTTGATGCCAAAGTTTCTAAATCTAAACAACAAAAAATAGAAAAACAATTACGCAAAACTTTCTCCCAAGATCTAGAATCTATGATGGAAATAATTTTGGAGAAAGATAACGAATTTATTACTATGGCACATAACTTGCAGGAGGTTATGTCAAAGGCAGAATATTCATCAATATGGACGACTTTCAAACCGGAGGATAAGGATATATTCAAGAGTGATAGTATTGAATTATCTGTTATGCAAAATCTTTTTAATCTCAACAATCAATATGATTGTACTATTCCATATGTGAAAGTAGGAGCAGATATGGTTAGCATACATTTATTTGAATATATCTTCTTTCAAAAATCTACTGCAGGTGCATGGAAGGCATGCATGCTTGAATGTTTAAAGCATTATTTTAATAAGTTTTATTCGCAACTGACATATGTATATACGCAAGAAGATTTGTCTAAGATTAAATCTCGGACATTATCTCCATCAATAGATACTAATTTAGAGCAGTATGACATTCGTCCACGTATTTATAGGAATACCGGTAAC
Source organism: Paludibacteraceae bacterium (assembly GCA_017560605.1). Next base: position 2,776 of record JAFZEQ010000025.1, on the reverse strand, counting down.
CGATATTATGTTCAATTATGTTTTTGGAGTGATTTTGTTGGTTTGATTCGTTCTACATATAGAGTAGATATTAATGCTGAAGGCAAAGCGGAAGTCCAACATATCTCTCATAATACGCTCTACAAATATCAAGCTAAAAATATAATTTTTTAATTCTTTTGAACTTTAGAACATTTTAACAATATGAAAAAATCAATTATCACTATGGCTGCATTGGCAGTAACTATGTTGGCAAGCGCCAACCCATTCTTCCACTATAAAGAGTGGAACACACCACACGGAACCTATCCATTCAATGACATCCGTCCTGAGCACTACATGCCTGCTTTTGAGGAAGGTATCAAACAAGGTCTTGCAGATATCGACGCTATCGTCAACAACCCTGCAGCTCCAACTTTCCAAAACACCATTGAGGCATACGAGAAATCTGGCGAGCTCCTCACTATTGTAGCAGGTTGCTTCTACAACCTAACTTCTGCGGAGACCAATGATGAGCTTCAAGCTATCGCAATGGAACTCTCACCAAAGATGTCTGAATACTCTGCTTCTATCCTTCTCAACGAGGGACTTTTCAAACGTATCAAAGCAGTTTACGATCAAAAAGATAAACTCAAACTCAATTCAGCACAGCAAAAACTCCTAGAGGATATCTACGAGTCTTTTGCTAACAACGGTGCAAACCTCAATGACGAGCAAAAGTTTGTGTACAAGGAGCTCAGCGCTAAGCTTTCACAACTTACCCTAGTCTTTGGACAAAATGTCCTCAAAGCTACCAACGCTTGGACCATGCTTATCACCAACGAGACTGACCTAGCTGGTCTCAAAGACGATACCAAAGCTATGCTTAAGGCTAATGCCGAGAAGAAAGGTCTCAACGGCTGGCTCCTCGACCTCAAACCTACTACTTACATCCCTGTAATGGAGGATTGCCAAAATCGTGATATCCGTCGTGAACTCTATACCGCATACAACTCACGCGCTATCGGTGGCGAGTTTGATAACACACAAATAATCATCGATATCGTTAACACCCGTCTTGCATTAGCTCAACTCTTTGAAAAAGCTTGTCATGCTGACAAGTCACTCGTAAAGACCTGTGCCGAGAGCAAGGAGAATGTATACAACTTCCTCAATCAACTTCGCGACAGCTATATGCCTATCGCAAAACAAGAGGTTGCTGAGTTGCAAGAGTTTGCTAAGTCTAAAGGTTTTTATTCAACTATACAACCTTGGGACTGGAGCTTCTTCTCTAAACAACTCAAAGAGGAGAAATACGCTATCTCTGACGACCTTATTCGTCCATACTTCCAAAAGGAAAAGGTTATAGAAGGTGTCTTCGGTTTTGCTAAACGTATGTATGGCATCACCTTCAAAGAGAACAAAAATATCCAGGTATACCACCCAGAGGTTATTCCTTACGAGGTGTTTGATAAAGATGGCTCCTTCCTAGCTGTTTTCTATCTTGATTTCCACCCACGCGAGGGTAAACGAGGTGGTGCTTGGATGAACAATTTCCAAGAGCAATACATGGATGGTAAGATCAACCACCGTCCACACGTAGTTAACGTGATGAACTTTACCCGCGCTACAGACACCAAGCCTGCCCTCTTCTCTTACGACGAGGTAGAGACTTTCCTTCACGAGTTTGGTCACGCTCTCCACGGTATGCTCACCCAATGCCAATACGCTGCACAAAATGGTACCAACGTACCACGTGACTTCGTAGAACTTCCATCTCAATTCAACGAGAACTTCCTCAGCGAGAAGGAGTTCCTCGATACTTTTGCTAAGCACTACGAAACTGGCGAAGTTATTCCACAAGACCTCGTGGACAAGATCCAAGCAGCTGCTAACTATCACGTAGCCTACGCATGCGTGCGCCAACTTTCATTTGGTTACCTAGATATGGCATGGCATACCCTCACAGAACCATTCGTTGTTCCTGAGTCATTGACTGCTACTGAGGCGGTGATCAAGTTTGGTGACAAGGCTATGGCAGGTGTACAAGTATTGCCACTCGTTGCGGGTACCCACATGCAATATGCTTTTACTCACATCTTCTCTGGTGGTTATGCAGCAGGTTATTACAGCTACAAGTGGTCTGAGCTCCTTGATGCAGACGCATTCTCTGTATTCCAAAAAGCAAAGGGTAAAAATGGTACGATCTTCAATAAGAAAGCTGCTGATCGCTATCGCAAGAACATCCTAGAGAAGGGTGGTTCTGCCAAACCTATGGATCTCTACCGTGCTTTCCGTGGTGGCGAACCATCTATTGATGCCCTTCTCAAACGCGATGGTATCAAGAAGTAAGAGATGCGCCATCTAGAGCGTCTAGTGCATCTAGTATGTCTATGGTCCCTTGAATAGGCGCAAAAAAACGATTACGATTAAACAACATAAGATATGAAAAAGATTTTGAATTTTGCTATTGTGCTTTTCGCAATGCTTATCATGGGGGTAAGCAGCGCAGTAGCACAAACTAGCCAAACAGGTCCCGTAGACAACTACGGTTTCCTCAATGCACCTGATGGCACCACATGGACCTATACTGCTTCTTTCGAGAAGAAGTATAACCTCTATACCATGGTGACCCTCAGTGTTTACAACAGCCAAAAAGAACTCATCGGTACGATTGTTGACTCACTCAAACTGGATGATCCTAACATGACAGGTATTAACCAAGCGGATATCAACCCATTGGTGACACAGAAGTTCTTTAATACCGACAACAAGTACGAGCTCATGCTCTTCTTGCATGCTCAAACTAAGGATTATG
>JAFZEQ010000024.1 GCA_017560605.1 Paludibacteraceae bacterium | reverse complement strand
CCACAGAAGAACAATGGCAAGGCTTCCTAAAAGAGTTTGAAGGAGCCTATGGTGATATACTAACTAAACTACAAAACACCTACCCTAGACTAACATCCACAGACTTGCAAGTGATTGCCTTATATATATTAGGTATAGATAATTCGGACATCTGCCTACTGACAGGTGCTACGCAACGCACCATTTGGAGCCGCAGAATGCGTATCAAGAACAGAATAGGATTGGGCGAAAAAGAGTCGCTTGATAAGTGGGTTGAGCGGGAGTTTAGTGTTTAGTGTTTAGAGATAGGAAATCTTGCAAAACCAGAGCTGCCATTGCCTCTACCACAGCCACAGCACGGACAGCTACGCAAGCGTCATGACGACCGAGAGGTAATTTTGAATTTTGAATTAAGAATTTTGAATTATTATCATCTGAACTTCTAAACTCCTGAACCTTCTGAACTTCAGCGCACAACGCTTCTAGCGTTTTGCGATTAGACGCTGTAGGCTTGAACACACAACGGAAAACAATCGGATTGCCATCCGAGATACCACCTGCAATACCACCTGTAACGAGCTGAGGATCATTGGACAGATACATCTCGCTACCTTGAAGCCCAACTCCCGAAAAACCAGAACCATATTCAAATCCTTTGCAAGCATTAATCGAGAGCATGGCATAAGCCAAGTGGCTTTGGAGTTTATCGAAAATAGGTTCGCCAAGGCCTACAGGAAGGCCTGTAATGGTGCACTCCACTATACCACCTATACTATCGCCTTGTTGCTGAATATCAGCAATATATTGCGCAAATTTCTCGGAATTAGTTTCTGTACCAACTTGGATAAGTTGAGCCGATATTTGGATATTTTGCTCAGCCAAAAGTTGTTGAGCAATACTACCCGCTACGACACGAGAAGCCGTTTCGCGAGCTGAAGCTCGACCGCCTCCACGATGGTCACGAATGCCATATTTCTCTTGGTAAGTTTGATCGGCATGACCTAAGCGATAATTATGCTTAAGCCAGTCATAATCCTGAGAACGAGCATCCGCATTGCGGATGATAAAAGCAATAGGTGTACCCAATGTCACGCCATCTAGCACACCACTAATCCACTCCACTTGATCTGTTTCGCGCTTTGCGCGAGGAGAAATTCCTTCGCCTTTAAACTCTAAACTGTAGGCGCAGCCGTCCTCTAAACTTGGAGCAACGCGACCCGCCCTCTTATCAAGAGCCTGACGAATCATTTCCAAATCAATATGAAGACCTGCAGGCACACCATCTAGCACACCGCCGATAGCTCGACCGTGTGACTCTCCAAAAGAGGTAAAAACGAAGTTTTTGCCTAGACTATTCATACGAATTAATGGTTTCGGGTGCAAAATTACAAAAAAAATTGCATATATAAAAAAAAAGTTGTAACTTTGCGCGTTAATTTGTAATTATTGAACACACAAATTTGTTTTAATATGAAAAAGTTATTTCTATTGCTTTCAGCTGCTCTTCTTATCAGCACTTATACAGCAGCTCGTCCACGTACATTATGGATGGTAGGTGACGGTGTTATGGCGCATTATACCGACTCTGCTGGCCCATGCGGTTGGGTTCAGGCTATGGAAGAATACTGGACTAAGAAAACTAAAGTAATTAATGATGCTAAATTAGGCTTTAGTGTTCGTGCGTTTATGGACAATGACGGTATCAAACGCATTGAGAAAGCGCCAAACCGTGCTATTATGTTTGTACAATTCGGCACCAACGATCTCAAAGAGTACAATATCAACGATTATAGTTCTTTGGATGCATTCAATCGCCGACTGATGGAAATCATTGATTTAGGTTTCAAGAACAAAGTCAATGTAGTACTTTGTACTCCATTGGCTCAACCATATTATCATAATGGCAAATTGATCGATCGCCTTGGTGCTTATGCTGAGGCTATTCGCCGTGTTGGAACATACAAACATGTTGCGGTAGTGGATCTAGAAAAATACACTCGCGAGTGGTTAGCTAGTATGACGGAAGATGAGGCGGCTAAATATTATGTAACTTTTGATGTAACAAAAGGCGAATATCAACTCAATGCTGCTGGTGCAGCTAAGGTTGCTAGCATGGCCAAGCAAGCCATCCTAGATGTAGATAGCAAGAAACTCAAAAAAACCATTAAGAAAGATAAATAAAACCGACTGTGATACAATTCGAGCAAATCTTTAATAGTATAAACAACCCACTAGCGATTAGCCTGCTATCGCTGGTCTTTGTTGCCTTTGTATATCAACTATATTTCTACTTCCGCTATATCAACAAAGGCAGCGCTACATCCGTATCTAAAAGCGAGGAAAATCCACAAGAATTACCTGCAGTTAGCATAATCATATGTGCACGCAATGAATACACGAACCTGCAAGAGTATCTACCTATCCTACTCTCACAGGATTATCCTAATTACGAAGTAATTATTGTAGATGACTGCTCAGAAGATGAAACCGAATTTCTACTCGAGAGACTATCTCGCCAATATCCTAATTTATACCACACCTTCGTTCCACGAGGCGCTCGCGTATTAAGCAGCAAAAAGCTAGCTCTAACCATTGGTATCAAGGCAGCTCATTATGAGCATATTCTTCTAACCGATGCTGATTGTCGTCCAGAATCAAAATACTGGATACGAGAAATGATGCAAGGCTTTGCAAACCAAAACACGGAAATTGTTTTAGGTTTTAGCCCATATTTCGAAAAGAAGGGCTTACTTAATCATTTTATCAGTTACGATACCCTCTTCACCGGTCTTCAATATCTAGGTATGGCTCGTGCTGGCCACCCATATATGGGAGTCGGTCGCAACCTAGCATACAAACGCAGTACTTTCTTTAAGGTTGGTGGCTTCAAAGGGCTTCTTAATAATATTGCAGGTGATGACGACTTATTTGTCAACCGTATAGCTTCTAGCAAAAACACAGTAGCAGTATGTAATAAAGATAGTTTGATTTGGTCTGTACCCAAAACCACCTGGCACGAATGGCTTCACCAAAAACGCCGTCATTTATCCGTCTCACCTAACTATCGTTTCGGCAGTCGTTTTAGACTTACCATTGAGCCACTTAGCCGAGCTATGTTATATGCAGGCCTTATTTGTAGCATCATCTGGGGTGGACTAACCACTGCTGTTATTACAGGTGCATTATTCCTAATACGCTATATCACACAGTTGGCTATCATCAACATAGCAGCGCACAGATTAGGAATGCGTAAAGTAGGTATAGGACTATTAATATACGATATCGTATTACCACTCATTACGCTATATATGCTAGCAACAAAGCGAATAACACAAAAACATTTATATTGGTAAACAATAACGCAAATTAAACATATTATAACTATGGAAGAACAAAAAATCAACATCAATCTTACACCTGAAGTAGCTGAAGGCAACTACGCTAATCTAGCTATCATTGCACATTCTAACTCTGAATTCGTTATAGACTTTGTTCGTATGATGCCTGGTCAAAAAAATGCAAATGTGCAGTCACGCATCATTATGACACCTGACAATGCGAAAAAACTACTTTTTGCATTGCAAGATAATATAGCAAAGTACGAGAAGCAAAACGGAAACATCAAGATCAATGGCTCACCTGCTCCTGGAAGCACAATTCCGATGTCTTTCGGCGGCGGTGATGCATAAAAAGTTGTTTTAATTGGTAGATTGCAGATTGACTCGCGGTCACAATGCCCCACATTGCTCCCTTGAGTCACACTGCAATCTACCTAATAAAAAAGCACCTTTCGAAATAACTAACAAAATTGTAATCTATGAAAAAGACATTTCCAGCTAGCCAACTCATCATCAATGAGGACGGCAGTGTATTTCACCTACATATTCGACCAGAACATTTAGCTGACAAAGTTATTTTAGTAGGCGACCAAGGTCGCGTAGACTTGGTAGCATCGTTCTTTGACGAAGGTAGTATCGAATGCGATATTCAAAGTCGCGAATTCCATACTATTACAGGCAAGTACCAAGGCAAACGCGTATCTTGTATCTCTACTGGTATAGGTACCGACAACTGCGATATTGTACTCAACGAACTTGACGCATTAGCGAACATTGATTTTATCACTCGCACAGAGAAAGATGAACACCGTATACTAGAAATAGTACGCGTCGGCACATGCGGAGGTATGCAAGAAGACATACCATTGGGAGCATTCTTAGTTAGCGAAAAATCTATAGGCTGGGATGGCGTTCTCGCCTTCTATGAAGGTCGAGACGAGATCACAGATCTCGGTTTTGAAGATGCGCTAGTAGACTTTATCAACTATCCACCTAAAGCAGCTCGTCCATATGTAGTAGCAGCTAATAAAGAGCTAGTCAACCGTATAGCAGGCGATGATATGTTACGTGGTTGCACCATAGCAGCCAACGGTTTCTATGGTCCGCAAGGTCGTGTTTTACGCTGCGATATTGCCGTTAAAGACATCAATGATCGTATCACCGACTTCCGCTACGAGGGACAACGCATTACTAACTATGAGATGGAAGGTAGTGCCATAGCAGGACTCAGCTTACTCATGGGGCACAAGGCTATGACCGTTTGTTGCGTGATTGCTCAACGCAAAGTAGAGGCTGCTAACACCGACTACAAACCACGCGTTAAAGAACTGATACAAAAAGTCTTAGAAAGAATATAATTGATATACAATGAAAAAAAGCATTATTTTTATTGGCTTGGCACTTGTAACTTTGAGCGCATGCCAACCTAAAGAACAAGCATTTGATTACACTGTGGACAAGTTTTATGATCTAGAGATTCTGCGTTACCAAGTACCAGAGTTTGATTCACTAAGTTTACAACAAAAAACATTGGTATACCACCTTACAGAGGCCGCTTTGCAAGGTCGCGATATCTTATACGATCAAAATGGTCGCTACAACTTGCGTATTCGTCGTGCACTGGAAGCACTCTACACTCAATACAAAGGCGATAAGAAGAGTAAAGAATTCGTCAATTTCGAAAAATACCTCAAACGAGTATGGTTTGCCAATGGTATTCACCACCATTACTCATCCGACAAATTCATTCCTGAGTTCACTCAAGAGTGGTTTGTTAACGCATGTACTACTGCTGGTGTAACATATGACGAAGCTATCTTACCTGTTATGTTTGATCCTACTGTAATGCCAAAGAGTTTGAGCCTAGAAGGCGCAGATCTTTTGCTCAGTTCTGCCAACAACTATTATGAAGGAGTAACCCAAGCAGAGGCAGAAGCATACTACGAAGCTCATAAGGACAACTCAGCAGAACCACTATGGATTGGCCTCAATAGTAAACTTGTTAAAGAGAATGGCAAAGTAGTTGAGCGCGTATACAAAGTAGGTGGTATGTACGGACCTGCTCTGGAGAAAGTGGTCTACCACTTGGAGAAAGCGTTGCAATTCGCTGAAAACGATGCACAAAGATTGGCTATCCAAAAAATGATTGAATTCAACAAGACTGGAGACCTCAAAGCATTCAACGAATACTGCATCGCTTGGGTAAAAGATCTAGATAGCCGCGTTGACTATGTCAATGGATTTACAGAGACATACGCTGATCCACTCGGCATCACCGGAACATGGGAGTCACTCGTTAACTTCAAAGATATGCGTGCCACCCACCGCTGCCAAACCATCTCTGACAATGCACAATGGTTCGAGGACAACTCTCCAACCGACAAAAAATACAAAAAAGAGGAAGTAAAAGGTGTAAGCGCAAAGGTTATTACTGCAGCCATCCTAGCAGGCGACTGCTATCCAGCTACTCCAATCGGTATCAACTTGCCTAACGCCAACTGGATTCGTAAAGAGTACGGATCAAAGTCTGTAACTATTGACAACATCACACATGCTTACAACGAAGCGGCTAAGGGCAATGGTTTTAACGAGGAATTTATGATTGATAATGAGACTGTTGCAATGTACGAGAAAGCTGGTGCCTGCGGTGATCTTCATACCGACTTACACGAATGTGTTGGACATGGTTCTGGCAAACTTATGCCTGGTGTAAGTAAAGATGCCTTGAAAGAGCATGCATCTACAATAGAAGAAACACGCGCTGACTTGCTTGGTTTATACTATATGGCAGATAAGAAATTGGTAGAATTAGGTCTATTATCTGACCCAGAAGCATACAAAGGTTTCTATTACCAACAAATGATGAACGGTCTTATGACTCAATTAGTGCGTATCGAGCCAGGTAAAGACATCGAGGAGTCACATATGCGTAACCGTCAACTCATTGCGCAATGGGTATACAAACATGCGAGCAAAAAAGAAGTTGAAATTGTAGTAAAAGAGGGCAAACATTACCTTAAGATCAACGACTACGAAGGTGTTCGCCGCCTCTATGGTGAATTGCTACGCGAAGTACAACGTATCACATCAGAAGGAGACTATGCTGCAGCTAAAGCACTAGTAGAAACTTATGCTGTCAAGGTTGACCAAGATTTGCACAAAGAGGTATTAGCACGCTACGAGAAACTTAACCTAGCTCCATACAAGGGCTTTGTTAACCCAGTATACACTGCGCACTACGATGCTAACGGCAATATCACTAATGTAACCATTGATTACAGCGAAGGTTATATTGAGCAACACTTGCGTTACTCTCGCGATTATTCGCATCTCCCTGATGTAAACTAATTTAGATCGGGCAAGTGCGCACAGCAAACGATCTACAGCGAGTATAACGAGCGAACTTTCAATGATTATTGAACTGCCCATATCGAAATCTATTGCTAATCGTTTATTGATTTTGCAAGCTATACACGGAGACGGTCTTTTGACCGTCTCTGATACTTTTCCCGATGATGTGAAGATACTTCACAAGGCCTTAACCGATATTAACCGTCAATCACCATCATTAACCGATATTCACCATATCAACCTTGGCAACAGCGGAACCGCCATGCGCTTTCTAACAGCCTATTGCGCTCAGTTAGAAGGACAAACCACTATTTTGGACGGAGTAGAACGAATGCGCCATCGCCCAATCGGTCAGTTAGTGGACGCCTTACGCGAGATAGGCGCACAAATTGAATATTTGGGAGAAAAAGGATATCCACCTTTGCGTATTATAGGATGTGCATTGGATAAGCATAAGATAGTCAGAATTGATACCCCTCTTTCCACTCAGTTCGTTTCTGCCCTACTCCTCATCGGAGCTAATGTACAAACCAACTCTACATCTCCTTATATACACATCACGCGTGAGTTAGTTACGCAATTCAAAATTCATAATTCTTATCTCGCAGATGCTCGAACGATAGACCCAAAATTCATAATTCAAAAGGATTGGAGTTCCGCAGCTTTCTGGTATGAGCATATTGCGTTATATGGTGGCGAAATAGAGTTGCCAGGACTATTCAAAGACTCTGTTCAAGGCGACAAGGTAGTAGCTGAGATCTTTACGCAGTTAGGCGTCCAAACCCACTACACTAACGAAGGTATTATATTATCACCCTTGCCTTTACACCATACACCATATACCTTGCACTACAATTTCAAAGATTGCCCAGACCTCTACCCAGCTGTTGCATTAACATGTGAGCGATTAGGTATTATTTTGCAAGCCACAGGAACTGAATCACTTACCATCAAAGAATCTGACCGCCTACGCGCTGTTCGCGAACATCGCACAGACCACGATCACCGCATGGCAATGGCTCTTTTAGTTGCTGGCTATGAAGTGGACGATACAGACTGTATTCGTAAATCTTACCCTGAATTCTTGGATCAATGGAACAAGCTAACCACATAACCATCATAATACCAAGAAAGGGCATTAATGATGAAGGAAAGGGCAAAAAACATGCCCTTTATCGTCTCATATCAACGGCACACACAGAGTATATATGGATGCAAGATGATGATATCATCCCTCCATCTGCAGACACCCTTGATCAGTTGACCGAAGACTTATATATCCTTCCTCTTCGTATGGAGTCGGAAAACGAGTATCCATCCCTATTGGAACAATTACAGATTACTGAATATGCTGCTATTCAGCAACTCACAATAGAATCAGCTCAAAAGGGGAAAGCAGTTATGTGTAGCGGAGCCAACCTTATTGTCCGTCGTGACCGTTGGTTAGAGTCATATCAGGACCTTCATCCCGAGATCCCTAGTGGCGATGATATGTTTCTACTAGAATCATTTAAGCGCCGTGGTCTTAGCATTGTGGCATGCGACAAGGCCAACATGGAAGCTATTGTTCGCCCACATACTTCGTGGAGAGCATTCTGGCATCAAAGAATGCGTTGGGCTGGCAAAGCACCTAAATATACAGACAAAGACATCATTCGTTGTGGAGCTACTCTTTTAGTAATCAACATACTTCAATTACTTTGTCCACCTATTATCCTTATTAAGTTTCCTATCGAATATCGCTTAATAAAAAAGAGAGACAAGTCTGTCTCTCTCTTTACTGCTCTTATATTGGAATTAAGTTATCCAATATACATATTCATCTCATTGATTGGCGGTCTCTTTCGCCGCAAGTGGTAATTACTCAGCTACCTTAACCTCTTCTACAGGCGCAGTTGTAGGCTCTACAGCTGTTTCTGCAGCAGGTGCAGCAGGCTCTGTAGCAGGTGCAGTTGTTTCATCAAAGTCAGGCACGTTTTGTGCTGCTTGTTGTTGCTCAGCAGCCTCAGCAGCTTTCTCTACAACAACATCTTCCTCTGAACCTTCACCGCTTTTGCTGATACCAACAGCTACAACGCTCAATGCAATGATAACTGCCATCAAGGTCCAACTTGCTTTCTCCAAGAAGTCAGCTGTCTTAGGAGCACCCATCACTTGGTTACCACTAGAGAAACCAGCAGCTAAACCACCGCCCTTGCTGTTTTGAACAAGAACCAAGAGGATAAGTAGCACTGCTGCTATCACAATCAAAATAGTTAATAAAGTCATAATATTATGTTATTTAGTTAATTTTCGCGTTTCAACTTGCAAAGGTACAACATTTTTTTGATATGTGCAAATATTATGTTGTTTTTGCAAATAATCTATCACTGTTTTAGCAATTCATCTATTCGTTCCATCTTAGCAATCGTCTCGTCAAGATGAAAATGCAACTCGGGAATAACACGCAACTGATGGCGTTGAAGTGTTCCCATTTCGCCACGTATCTTTGGAGTATCTTGTTCTATCTGCTCCATTGCCATCTTAGCATTTGCATCAGGAAAGATACTGAGATATACATGCGCTATGCTCAAGTCTGGGGACACACGCACTTCACTCACGCTTATCAGAGTACCTGATAGCGCGCGCGTGTATTTAAGGAATATAGAACTCAGATCCTTTTGGATCAACCTCTCTATTTTTTGTTGTCTTGTTGATTCCATTTTATCAATATTAATACACAAATAGGGAAAGGAGATACAACTCTTTTCCCTTTAGGTCCTTAAAGTCCTTAACTTCCTTAAGGCATTCCTTAAGGTCCTTAAGGGTTAAGTTGGATTAGCGTTTGTGGCGTCCTTCGTCAGCAACGGTTAGTTTCTTGCGACCATGAGCGCGGCGAGCTGCCAATACGCGACGACCGTTAGCTGTAGCCATACGAGCACGGAAACCGTGTTTGTTACGACGACGACGTTGTGAAGGTTGGAATGTACGTTTCATGTTTATCTTGTTTTATGCCCCATCTCGTGGGCGTGATTAATAATTTACATGCGAAAAAGCGTGCAAAGGT
>JAFZEQ010000023.1 GCA_017560605.1 Paludibacteraceae bacterium | reverse complement strand
ATACCCGTTTGCTCTGCTAACCAACCAAATGTCCATATATCATGATTTCCAATAAAGAAATGCACTTCTACGCCTTTATCAGTTATCTCCTTAATTGTCTGCAAGAAAGGACGATATTGCTCTTTGCTTTTATCCCGCCAATAGAACTCGCACCAGAAGTCAAAGATATCTCCGAGCAAATAGATAGCCGTAGCATCTTGCTCCATGGCACGGAGCATAGAAACTATGGTCTGCTGATGGGCTTGAGGATTATCTATTGCTCTAGATCCCAAATGTGCGTCGGAGAGGAAATAAATCATGGCTTGTTTAGTGGACGCGGCGTTGCCGCTAGTATTTAGCAGTTAGAGGAAACCAAGTTCTAGTTTTGCTTCTTCGGACATCATATCCTTGTTCCACTCAGGCTCAAAGACAATATTGACATTGACCGTATCAATGCCATCTACAGAACCTACCTTTTGCTTGACATCCTCCACAAGGAAATCCGCAGCAGGACAGTTAGGAGCAGTAAGAGTCATATCTATATTGCAAGTTCCATCACCTGGCAAGTCAATACGATAAATAAGACCCAGTTCATAAATATTCACTGGAATCTCAGGGTCGTATACCGTTTTTATCATTCGTAAGACTTGCTCCTCTAATTGCAAAAATTCATTCATATAATATTACATCACAAATTATGGTGCAAAGATACTGCTTTTTTAGCAAATGTGCAAAAGTTTTTACAAATAAATACATAATCTTGTAAAGATGATGTATCAGCGAAATCACAATAAAGTATCGATAAATACTCAACGAAGTTCCGATGAGATTCCGATGAGGTTCCGATGAGATTCCGATGGAGATCGATGGCAGAAAGCAGGGAGCATTACATCCGATACTAACATCCCAACACCAAACATCATCCACCACCAAGCATAACAACAAAGAACACCTTAATTTTACACCACTTTTCCCCACCAATACTAATAAACTTTATAACATGCTGATTTTCTGCATTTAAGCTTGTTGATAACTTTACTGAAAAAACACTTATAAATATATTGAAAATTTTTTTGTGGGGAAATGTGGGGAATATCAAATATTTTTTGTACCTTTGCAGCGGAATTAAAAAAATCCGGTAAATATCGGTTAAATAATGAAACAATTAATCGGTTAACGGCAAAGATAGAAGTATGAACACATTTATTGGTAAAATAGAGGCTCGTTTGGATAGCAAGGGTAGAACCTTTGTTCCTGCTCAGTATCGCAAGATCTTAGTAGAGATGGGTTCTAGCCATATTATCATGCGTCGTGACACAGATAATGCGTGTATCATTTTCTATCCCGAGCACGTGTGGCAAGCTAAAGTAAGCGAGCTTCGCAACGAATTGGACGAATGGAATCCAGAAGATCAAATGATATTGATGCAATTTATGTCTGAGGCAGAAATCTTGGACATGGACACTCAAGGGCGTGTACTATTGCAAAAGAAACACCTAGAGATGATTGGAGCAGAGCAAGATATTGTATTTGTAGGAATGCTTGACCGTATTGCCGTATGGAATCCAGAAGTATTTGCAGACAGGCAAATGCCAAATCAAGATCTAGCAGCATTGATTAGACAGAGAATGAAAAAACAAATGCCTAAAACCTAAAATAAACAAAACCTAACTATTGAAAATTGAAAGTCTAGTGTCTAAAGTTGAAAGTTGAAAGTTGAAAGTCAAAAGTTGAAAGCTGATGAACGAAGACAAGGACAAACAATCAGTTGAGTACCACATCCCAGCCTTGCTCAACGAAACGATCCTCGGGTTGAAGATTCAGCCCGGGGGTGTCTATGTAGATGTCACTCTAGGTGGCGGCGGTCATTCAAGAGCAATACTAGAAGCACTCCAAACTTCTGAAAATGTTTCAGGCACACAAGGTAAACTCTATTCATTTGACCAAGACATCGATGCATTAGAAAATGCTAAGAGTTCAAAAATGCAAGAAATCAAGGGTTTCGAGAATTGGCAATTAGTACACAGTAATTTCCGCTACCTTAGAAACTTTATGGACTACTACTGTGTAGAACAAATAGATGGATTGTTAGCAGATTTAGGTGTATCATTTCACCATTTTGACTGCCCCGAACGCGGATTCAGTTTTCGCTATTCTGCACCGCTGGATATGCGTATGAACCAAACTGCAGGAACTACTGCTGCAGATATCCTCAATAATTATACCGAAGAGCAACTAGCACATATACTCTTTATGTACGGGGAGCTAAAGAATGCCAAACCACTTGCTAGGCGTATCGTCAAAACCCGTGAACAATCCCCTATCCTACGAACAGAAGATCTGGTAAGTGTCGTATTGGGTAAAAAAGTAGCTAGTTCAGAAGATTCGGAAGTTCAAGAATTGGATATTCCTGCCGCTGCAAAAAAAGATATGGCCAAGGTTTTTCAAGCACTACGCATTGAAGTCAATGACGAAATGGGTGCATTGCGTGAGATGCTATTGGCGACCAAAGACTTGTTAAAACCGAGTGGGCGCATTGCTATACTGACATACCACTCATTAGAAGATAGGATTGTAAAAAACTTCTTACGTTCAGGCAACTTAGAAGGCAAAATCGAAAAAGACTTTTACGGCAACATCTTAACTCCTTTCAAAGTACTAGAAAAAGGTCGTACAGCTAGCAACGAAGAGATAGAAGTTAACCCACGAGCACGAAGTGCAAAATTGCGCGTAGCAGAGAAAACAACAAAACAACCAAAATAAAACCATTAAACAAGAACTACTATGTCTAAGTTTTCAATCAAAGAAGTATTAAGCGGCGATATTTTAACAAAATCGTGGCTCAAACGACAGTACAAGGTAATTTTATTAATTAGCCTTCTTACATTTTTGTACATCCATAGCGGTCTGAGCACGCAACAACAGTTGCAAACACTGAGCAAATTAAAAAAAGAGCTGAACGACGCTAAACTGATACAATTGAGTATGGATGCTGAGTTAATGGAGAAGACTCGTCAGTCATCTATTGACAAGATGCTGATAGAACAAGGCAGTAAAGTTAAACCAAGTAAAACACCAGCTATACGAGTACAATGAGTGAGAACGTAAAATATACCATATTACGCTTTGCAGCAGTATTTGGCATTATATTGGTGTTATTTATTGTTGTATTTGTGCGCATAATTAGTCTACAGACCGTACACCGTAATCAATTGGAATCAATGGTAGCTCATCGCGATTCAGTATACCGAACAGATAAGGCTATTCGAGGCAACATTTATGACAGCAAGGGTCGATTATTGGCTAGTAGCGTTCCTCAATATAGTATTCATATGGATACACGCGTAGAAGCATTGCATTTGAATAATGGAAAGGTATTCTACGAATATGTAGATAGCATAGCAGAGGGATTGAGTAATATCATCGGCGATCAAACCAAAGAGCAATATCGCAACAAGATGATTCGCGCTTACAAGGGAAAAACTATTAAAGAAAGGGATATCCGTCTAACAAATAAGCGTATATCATATACACAACTAAAGGAAATCAAGAAACTTCCGCTAGTATGCAAAGGTGTATATAAGAGCGGATTCTACTTTGTAGACCTTAATCAACGCATAAAACCATTCAACAGTTTAGCGAGTCGCACGATAGGTAGTATATACGCCGAAAGCGGCAAGGGTAACGCCGGTCTAGAATTACGCTTTGACGAGTATTTGCAAGGTAAAGATGGACGATCTATTCGCCAGCGAGTAGCCAACGAATGGGAATATGTGCCAATCGTACACCAAGAAAATGGTTGCGATATATACACCACACTAGACGCCAACTTGTTGGATATATGCGAATCTAATCTGCGCGAACAACTAGATAGCACAGAAGGCGAATGGGGGTGTGTAATACTTATGGAAGTAGAAACAGGTGAGATCAAAGCGATGTGCAATCTTGATCGTGGAAGCGATGGAAAATACTACGAAAGATCTAACCATGCAGTAACACGGTTAGAACCTGGCTCTACATTCAAAACAGTCGCTTTGATGGCTGCGATGGACGACGGCAAAATTGGCATCAATGATACAATACGCGTTTGGAGAAACGGTTGGAAATATTCAACCAAGTTGCACAAGGACGCTCATGCAGCAGACACTACTTACACCACTCGCGAAGCTTTAAGAACTAGTAGCAATATCGCCTTAGCTCGTATTATAACAAGAAGTTACAATGGTAGCGCAAAACAATTTGTCGACAAACTTAAGGGTATGCACTTGTGTGATAGTATCGATTATATCATCCCAGGTGCACAACAAGCTGTTATCAATGTTCCAAAAGATAAGGTATCAATCTCCCTTATGTCGTATGGCTACTCGTTAGAGTTAAATCCATTACAGGTGGTCACCTTCTATAACGCCATTGCCAACAATGGCAAGATGATTAGCCCTATACTTGTCAAAGAGATTAGAAAAGGTACAGAAACCATTGAGACCTTTGAAACACAAGTCATCAATCGGAAGATATGCAATGACAGAACTCTTGAAAACATACAAGCTTGCTTGCATGACGTAGTTTGGGCCAAAGGAGGAACCGCTCATCCTGCACAAAGCGGGATGGTATCTATTGCAGGAAAAACAGGTACAGCTCAGTTGAACGAAAATGGTAAATATACCAATCAAAGACACCGCATATCGTTTGTTGGATATTTCCCAGAAGAAAAACCACAATACACTTGCATCTGCGTTATTAACAAGCCACGCAGAGACAAGAACGGATCAGGTGCACAATGTGGAACCGTAGTTCGTAAAATTGCTGAAGAAGCTATGGTATATTCTAGTGAGTACATCATCCAAGGCAAGCAGCTTGTACTATGCCATAAAAAATAAACTAATTTGTCAACTAATAAGTCCAGTTATATGAAACTCATCCAATTACTCCAAGGAATAGAGGTATTGCAAACTCTAGGTAATACAGACATAGAGGTAAATGGTATCCAATCAGACTCCCGCCGTGTAGTACCTGGCAACATCTTCGTGGCACAAGTAGGTACCACTGTGGATGGTCATGATTATATCGAACAATGTGTCGAGAAAGGTGCTAGTGCGGTGATATTAGAAAATGCAGCGCATATACCATCCGAGAGCAAAGGAGCTGTGTATATACTGGTTAAAAATAGTGATGAGGCACTAGGTAAGATGGCACACATTTGGTATGGAGAGCCATCAAAGTCACTTAAGTTAATCGGTGTAACAGGTACCAATGGTAAAACAACGACAGCTACACTATTGTACAAGCTATTTAAACGTTTAGGCGAGAAAGTCGGACTACTATCAACGGTGGTTAATTATGTCAATGACGAGGCTATAGTAGCGACTCATACAACTCCAGATGCATTATCACTTAATGCTTTATTAGCAAAAATGGTAGAAGCAGGTTGCACTTACGCCTTTATGGAGGTAAGTAGTCACGCGATTGCCCAACAACGCATTGCAGGTCTAGAATTTGCAGGTGCACTGTTTACCAATCTAACCCGCGATCATATGGATTACCACAAGACATTTGACCATTACCGCGACACCAAAAAGTGTCTCTTTGATCATCTGTCCAAGGATGCTTTCGCTATCACGAATATAGATGACAAAAACGGGTTGGTAATGACTCAAAATAGTCGAGCTCACATATACACCTATTCTACTCATAGTATGGCAGATTTCCGTGGTAAAATCCTAGAAGCTGGTTTTGACGGAATGCTATTGCGCATTCAAAGTACACTTGGTGCTGTTAATACAGAAGTATTTGTTCCATTGGTTGGCAAATTCAATGTTAGCAATCTACTATTGATTTATGGATGTGGAGTAGCATTGGGCGTAGATGCATTAGAAGTATTGCGCATCTTGAGTGGCTTATCACCTGTCAATGGTCGTTTCGAGACCATTCATTCTAAACAAGGGTGGACTGGCATCATTGATTACGCGCATACACCTGATGCGGTAGAAAATGTTCTCAAAACTATTAACGACATTGTCGCTTCGAATGCAGGAAAGCAGGATACTCCTGCACAAGTTATCACAGTAGTAGGTTGTGGAGGCAATCGCGACACAGGTAAGCGTCCCATTATGGCACGAATAGCATACGACAATAGTACACAATTAATATTAACCTCAGACAATCCACGCGACGAAGAACCATATGCCATCCTGCAAGATATGGCAGCAGGACTCACTGCAGAAGAATTACATCGTGTACTTATGATAGAAGATCGTGCATCAGCTATCAAGACTGCATGTACATTGGCTAAAGCTGGTGATGTCGTTTTGGTTGCAGGTAAAGGACACGAAGACTATCAAATCATCAAGGGTGTTAAACATCATTTTGATGACCATGAAGTAGTTAAAGCTTGTGCCGAATTATAAAAATGTTAGAACATAAGTCGAATATTTTATTTATAAAAAAATATGATTTATCATTTAGTTAATTGTTTGAATGATTTTCCAGGCTCTGGATTGATGAAGTATATTTCATTCCGCGCCGTGGTAGCCGGCGTATTGGCTATGTGTATTAGCATATGGGTTGGTCGTTGGTTTATCAGATTGCTTCAACGGAAGCATATATCAGAAACTCAACGTGACGAGACTATCGATCCATTCAATGTGGCAAAAAAAGGTGTACCTACAATGGGTGGTGTAGTTATAATTGCTGCCATATTGATACCATGTCTCCTGATAGGAAAACTCAGCAATATCTATATGGTATTGATGCTACTAACAACAGTTATATTGGGTAGTATAGGTTTTGCAGATGACTATATAAAAACCTTCCGCAAAAACAAAGATGGTTTAAACGGCTGGATCAAAATTGCAGGTCAAGTACTACTTGGCTTGATTGTCGGTTTGACTCTTCGTTATAGCCCAGAAGTAGTTATGAATGAACGCGTTATACGCAATGTAGAGGACAACATAACTGTATACGACAAATCTCCTGAAGTTAAATCTACTCGTACTACTATTCCATTTTTTAAGACTCATGACTTCAATTATGCGGATATATTCTCGTTTATGGGCGAGGAAAACAAATATCGAGCAGGTTGGATATTTTTTGTTTTATTAACCGTTCTTGTAGTAGTCTCGGTTAGTAACGGTGCTAACTTGAACGATGGTATGGATGGTATGTGTGCGGGCAACTCAGCCATTATGGGGTTGGCTCTGCTCGTGCTGGCATACCTGAGTGGCAATGTGATATTTGCCGATTATTTTGACATCATGTACATCCCAGGCAGTGAAGAGTTAACTATCTTCTTAGCTTCATTTATTGGTGCATTGATCGGTTTCCTTTGGTGGAACGGTTTTCCTGCTCAGGTATTTATGGGTGATACAGGTAGTTTAACTATTGGTGGTATCATAGGTGTAAGCGCGATGATTATTCACAAAGAGTTGCTTTTACCTATCTTGTGCGGAGTATTTGTCATGGAGAGTTTGAGTGTGATATTACAAACACAAGTGTACAAACTGTTCAAGAAAAAAGGCATTCATCTACGCATTTGGAAACGCGCTCCAATACACGATCACTATCGCACCTCATTGGATCAAGTTCATAAGATCGACCCTAGCTGCAAAGTACTATTCAAAGGTAGAGGTCCGTTGCAACATGAAACGAAGATTGTGTTGCGTTTTTGGATCGTAACAATGATTTTGGCAGCATTGACTATCCTAACATTAAAAATACGATAAACTATGAAACGAATTGTTATTCTAGGTGCTGGCGAATCAGGTACAGGCGCAGCTATTTTAGCAAAAGCTAAAGGAATGGATGTGTTTGTAAGTGACATGGGACATATCTCACCTATGTACCAAGCACTTCTACAGCAACACGAGATTGCTTGGGAATCTGGCCAGCATAGTGTTGATTTGATTTTGAATGCGGATGAGGTGATTAAGTCACCAGGTATTCCGCTAACTACTCCTTTGTTGCGTCAATTGATAGCGCAGGGCACTCCTATTCTTTCAGAAATTGAGTTTGCTTCACGCTATACAGATGCCAAGATGATTTGCATCACAGGTTCTAATGGCAAAACAACTACAACATCCTTGTTGTTTGATATGTTACGCCGTGCAGGTCTAGACGTAGGTTTAGCAGGTAACATCGGTAATTCATTGGCTTTGCAAGTGGCCCAAGAGGATCACAAATATTATGTAATAGAGTTATCATCATTCCAATTGGATAACTGCTATGATTTTAAAGCTGATATAGCCATCTTGCTCAACATTACACCAGACCACTTGGATCGTTATGATTATGAATTTCAGAATTATGTCGATGCAAAATTCCGCATCACTCGCAATCAGTCAGTTAGCGATGCATTCATATACTGGAGCGAGGATCCTGTAATAAACCGCGAGATAGCTCGCATTAATCCACAAGCTACACTCTATCCATTTGGCAGTCAAGAACAAAACATGGCTTACACAGATGGTAGTAATATGATAGTACACATTAATAAAGACATCGCTCCACTACAAATACCTCTAGATGAGTTATGTTTAAAGGGTAAACATAATCAGTACAACTCAATGGCAGCAGGATTGGCTGCACAAATATTGAACATCAAAAACGATGTTATTCGCGAAAGTCTACAGCAATTTGCGGGTGTTAACCATCGTCTACAATATGTAAGTACAGTCCGTGGCGTAAGGTATATTAACGACTCAAAAGCAACGAATGTCAACTCTTGCTGGTATGCACTGGAAAGTATGCGCACTCGTACTATTCTTATCTTGGGCGGAACTGATAAGGGTAATGATTATAGCGAGATAGATGAACTTGTCAAAGAAAAATGCTGTTACTTAATCTTTATGGGTAAAGACAATAGCAAATTGATAAAGCACTTCGAAGGAATGGGTATTGAGTTTGCATCCGTAGGTAGTATGGAAGATGCGGTTAAGAGTGCTTATGCTGTTGCTAAGGACGGAGAAACAGTATTATTGTCACCATGCTGCGCTAGTTTTGATTTGTTCAAAAATTATGAAGATCGTGGCGAGCAGTTTATCCAATGTGTAAGAAACCTATAAACTATATTAGCTATGAAAATTGACGAATTAATTGCAAAAATCAAACAAAAATGCGTACACATTGATCGGGTTTACTGGTTAATGTTCGGTATGCTAATTATCGTTGCTACCCTAGCAATGTTTTCAGCTAGTAGTACACTAGCTTTTTCTGAGGGAAGTACACTCGGGCCTATTTTGAACCAGCTATTGTTTTTATGTGCGGGTGTCGTAGTCGCATTCATTGTACAGTTTATCCCTAGTCATTATATCCGTATGTGTGGATATATTGGTTTGATAGTATCTATTGGTATGCTATTACTAACATACGCAGGTATGGGTGTTACTATTAATGGAGCCACACGATGGTTACGTATAGGTGGTATCGTGTTTCAACCATCAGAACTAGCTAAACTAACATTGATTATTGTGGTGAGCGATTTGCTAAGTAGAATTAAGAAGAATGAAGATGAGAAAAAGTACTTTTATATTGTGCTGGCAATAACTGGTTTTGTGTGTATACTGATATTATTTAATAATCTATCTACAACAATCCTGCTAGGTGGTATTATCTTCTTATTGTTCTTTTTAGCTCGCATCAAGATCAAGTATTGGGGTACAGTGCTATTGATTGCTATAGGATTAATGGCATCGGGTTATTTCTTTATCAAAGAGGTATATGTAAAACCTGGTAGAAATATAGAAGCTAAATTATTGCAGCGTACAACCACATGGGTTAATCGCGTAGACAATATGATTTTGGAATTAAAGGAACCTACAGATACCAAACAATCATTAGAAGATAATTACCAACGCACAATTGCCAAGTTAGCAGTTGCTCGTGGTGGTGCATCTCCATTTGGTTTATTGCCTGGCAATAGTATTGAACGAGACTTCTTACCTCAAGCATTCGCTGATTATATTTTTGCCATAATAGTAGAAGAATCAGGCATTATCGGCGCTGTATTTCTAATGTTACTATACTTATCTATCCTTTTCCGATCTTGTTTAATCAGTAGTAAGTATACGGATTACTCAGCAATGCTAATGGTGATGGGCTTGGCACTAATGTTAACGTGCCAAGCACTGATTAGTATGATGGTATCAGTAGGTATCGGTCCCGTAACGGGTCAACCATTACCGCTTATTAGTCGTGGTGGTACGAGTGCCATAGTGACTAGTTTGTATTTTGGCATTATCATGTGTGTTGCTCGCGAACAAAAGGAACTGCAAGAACGCCAAGTGATAACAAAAACCACTAGCGAACAAGATGTACCAGAAATCGTTATGTGATATTAGAAAAGTATTTTTTATTAAGACAGCATATTCTAAAACACGAATATATGAAAGTTCTCATCTCTGGAGGCGGAACAGGAGGTCATATCTTCCCCGCCGTAAGTATTGCCAACGCCTTGCGTGGAATTGACCCTAGTTGTGAAATCATCTTTGTCGGCGCAGAAGGTCGTATGGAGATGGAGCGTGTGCCACAAGCTGGTTATCAAATCATAGGATTACCAGTTCGAGGACTAGACAGAAAAAGACCATGGCGTAACATTAGAGTCGCTATAGATTTCGTGCGTTCAATGTGCAAAGTACGTCGCATTATTCGTGAGTTCCGTCCTGATGTAGGAGTCGGTGTAGGCGGATATGCTAGTGGCGCAGCTATGAAGGTAGCGGCTAAGATGGGTGTGCCAATCTTATTACAGGAGCAAAATGGCTTTGCGGGCGTAACCAATAAAATGCTTAAAAAAGATGCTGCTAAAATATGTGTTGCATACGAAGGAATGGAACGCTTTTTTCCAGCAGAAAAACTGATATTAACCGGCAATCCTGTTCGTCAAAACCTAAAAGAGGGAAATAAAGTGGATGCAATTGAATATTTTAACCAATCTTTTGGCGTAAATTTCTCAGCAGACCGCAAGACGCTACTTATCATAGGAGGTAGTTTAGGAGCACGAACTATTAATGACAGTATCAAAACACATCTTCAGGAACTCATTGATAGCGGCATTCAAGTAGTTTGGCAAACTGGAAAATACTATTTTGAGGAATGTAAGCAAGCACTTTCAGCAATAGTAGGAACCAACAAAAACGCAGCTAACAACCTGATTATCTGCACTGATTTCATCAGCCAGATGCCTCAAGCATACGCACTAGCTGATTTAGTTATATCTCGTGCAGGAGCATCATCCATCTCAGAACTGTGCCTACTGGGCAAAGCATCTGTACTTGTACCTTCACCCAATGTTGCAGAAGATCACCAGACACATAACGCTATGGCATTAGTTCGGCGTGACGCAGCTGTATTGGTAAAAGATATTGAAGCAGGAAGTAAAATGGTGGAAACCGCGTTAGAGCTATTAACTAATAATGATAAACTAAAATCACTAGAGCGTAACATTTTGACATTAGCCTTACCTGATTCAGCTAATATAATTGCCAATGAGGTTATCAAATTGGCAAAAAAGTAACTGGGATACTTACTAACTACAGATAGAAAATAAAAAAATGAGATTGCTGCTTGACAATCTCATTTTTTTTATTGATTGAAATTTATTTACGAACCCATGTTTGGCTTCTACCAAGGAGACCAGCTTTATCTAGTGAACCTCGCAGTACAAGCTTGCCATTTTTGATAGACATTTTGGCGTAATAAAACTTTCCATTGTTTGGATCAAGAATTTTTCCTCCATAAAGTTCTCCATCCTTGTACTTCATATCTTGTACAACAACCAGTCCCACAATAGGTTTATTGTGCAAATTGCCTGTACACGCTGTGCAGACAGATTTAGGATTTTTGAACAATGTAGTGATTTTACCATAGTATAATCCATTTGATCCTTTGTAAATATTCACCACTGATTTCTTTTGCCCTGACTCATCATCGATGGTTACCCACTCCCCTAAAAAGGCAGACTGTGCGCTTGCCATAGTAGCAAAGACGCAAGCAAATAATAAAAATAATTTTCTCATACTAGTGTTTGTAAACTATTTAGTTATTTATTACTTTATTCAGATTTCTCTGATATCGATGGCAAAAGTATAAAAAAATGTTCGAACCCACCAAATCTACAGCAAAATATTTTGATATTTCCACAAAAATAAGTATCTTTGCAGGGTTTTTAATTTTCACAAAATGAAACAAGTATTTGTATTTGCATCAAATAACAAGCATAAATTAGAAGAGGTATGCCAGATTCTACCTCAAGAAGTGGAAGTGTTGAGTTTAGCACAAATAGGTTTCACAGATGAGATCGATGAAACAGGTGAAACGCTAGAGGAAAACTCTGCTTTGAAAGCACAAACTATTTGGACATGGCTGCATGCTCATCCTAGCCTATTGGAGAAAATACAAGGTGTATTCGCGGACGATACAGGTCTAGAAATCTATGCATTAGGAGGTATGCCAGGTGTCCGTACTGCTCGTTGGGCAGGGGACAAGTGTAATGATGCAGCAAATCGCCGTAAAGCACTCGACGAACTGAAAGGTGTGGCTGACCGCCGTGCGCAGTTTCGTACTGTGGTAACGTTGATAACCCCAAAGAACACCCTACAATTACAAGGCATAGTACGCGGACATATCAGCAATAAGGAAGAAGGTGAAGGAGGATTTGGATATGATCCAGTGTTTGTGCCAGAAGGATATGAAAAAACCTTTGCTAGTTTACCTGCTGAAATAAAGAACAGCATTAGCCATCGTGCAAGAGCTATAGAAGCACTAAAAGAACAATTAAACAGCGAAACAGCATAAGGATAAACATCGACAGAATGGTTAAGAATAAAGGTATGAAGAGATTTATTTGGATAACAGTATTAGCTATAGGTCATTGTTTATGGGCTATGGGTGCAGTTGGTGAACATGCTTATCAATCACATTGGAAAACCCATTTCGCGTACAACAGTGTACAACAGATAGCAATGGACAACAAGGAAGTGTATGCTGTGGCTAATGGCAAGTTGTTTAGTATAGATCAAATTAGCGAGAAAATGACTTTGTATAACAATTTCTCGGGTATGCACGGCACTGATATTGCACAGATAGCATACGATACTGCTCGCAGTCAGATGCTACTTATTTACACCGATGGTAAGATCGATGTATGGCAGAACAAAAACAAGATGCAATATGTATCGGATCTGTACAGCAAGCAGTTGAGTTATTCAAAGGGATGTAATAATATCAGCATCGAGGGCAAGATGGCATATCTGTCGATGGATTTTGGCATTCTAACTTTTGATTTAGAAGAATACAAAATAGTGGACACCTACTATATTGGTCACGAAGCGAAGGATGTAAAAGTACTAGATGTATTACTAGAGACTGATAGTATTTATGCTCAAACCAAGGATAGCGTCTATGCGGCCAAGAGAATGGATAATATTGTAGATTATAGATATTGGCAAGCTAGCAAACGTAGTAATATTGCTTTTGATAACAAGAAAGGCAAAGAGTATGTGAGCGCAGATGGTGATGTATGGAAAGTAGCTGGAGCAAAAGGTGTAGAGCGTGTACAAAAGGCAGGTGGTAAGCAATATTATCTACCAGATGGTCCACAGGTAAATGTGGCGTATAAATTAGTAAGTCAAGGTGGTCGTGTATACATGGTGCAAGGTGGCAGATGGGTGAACCAAAATAAACAACCAGGACATGTAATGATCTTTAATGGAGAACAATGGCTCAATATCACTGATACTGAAATCAAAGCTATTACCCAAAAACCAGTATTAGATTTGACCGACATTGCCGTGGACCCTATGGATTCTTCACACTATTTCGTAACTAGTTATGGAACTGGATTATACGAGTTCAAAGCCGATCAACTAAGCAAACATTATACTCCATCCAACAGCATTATCGGTGCAGCAGCGCCAAATAATCCTGACAGGTACACGAGAACAGATGCAGCCGTATGGGATGCAGATGGAGATGTATGGGTGACAGTAGCTGGTGGTGTGGATACAAGTTTAGTTTGTTTTAGAAGAGATGGCAGTCAGCGCGGCTTGAACCTATACAAAGAGGATGGTGAAAAGTTTGTATTGAGCACACCCGGAGGGATCTTGGTGGATGGAGATAGAAAATGGATCATATCATGCAGGAGCGAGGCGGCTGTGATTGTACTTGAAGATAGCGGTACTAAATGGGACATGAGCGACGATAAGTGCAAAATACGAAGTGACTATATGGATCAAGATGGTGGTATAGTAAAACCTGAGTTCTTCTTTGCAGTAGCTAAGTCACCCGAAGGTGATATATGGATAGGTTCGTCCCATGGCCCAATCATATTAGCCCGTGATGCCGATGTGATGGGCAGTAATGCTTGCAAGCGTTTGCGTATTAAGATGGCAGATGATACATACCTACTGGAAAATGAGCGTGTAAATTGCTTTGCATGGGATAGCAAGGGACAGATATGGATTGGCACGCAGACTGGTGGTGTTTATATATTGAATAGAGAATGCACCGAGATTGTGGCATGCTGGACCAGTGATAACAGTGTCATGCCAGCCAACTGTGTGCTGACGATGGCTTATGACGAAACGAATGGCAAGATGTATATCGGCACGAGCGGCGGTTTAGTATCCTATATTGAAGAGCCTGAAGTAGTATCTTCGCACGAGTGGCAGGAAGATGAGCAAAAGCAGGAAATGGGTAGTATGTATAGATGGCGTGCACATCCGGCATTTAGCAGTATCAATGAGGTAGTATGCCTGGGTGATATGGTATACGGATTGTCGTCGCAATCTTTGTTCTCGGTAGACAAGACTACTGGAGTGGTTCGCAGCCAAACAAAGTTGGATGGTTTGAGCGCTTCAAGTATTAATCATATAGCATACAACAAACAGTTGAATAAGATGTTGGTTACATACCAAGATGGTATGATAGACATCATCGATGCTAATGGTGATATAAAGACGATATCAGACTTATACTTGAAGCAGATGAGTGGTAGTAAATCCGTGCAAGATGTTTGCATATACAAGGAAAAAGCTTACCTTGCAATGAATTGGGGTATACTAGTGCTAAATATGCAGAAGGTGGAGATAGAGGATACATACTATATTGGTCATGGTAGTAGCGAAGTGGATGTGAAGTATATCTGCACATCTGGTAGCACAGTATATGCCTTAACAGATACAGAATTGTATTATGCTCAGATGAGTGATAACTTGGTGGATTATGCTTATTGGCAGAAGCGTTTATTGCCATCGTGCAAAGAAGTGAATGGTATGCGCGCCTATAGCGGAACATTATATGTGATGTTAGATAAGCAGTTGCATGTGATGCAAAAGGAGGATTGGAAATTGCTAGAAACAAGAAAACTAAAAGGTTTTTGTCAGACTGGTGATGAGTTGTATGTGTTGTCATATAACAAGACAGGGGTAGGTAGGTTGAATAAGAACGGTCCAATAACATGGATGATGGATCATGTGATATGCCACTCAATAGCTAAAGATGGAGGATACTATTGGATCGGATCGGAGTCGGATGGTTTGATTCGACACACGATAGAGACTCAAGTGGAGGAGAAGTATTATCCAGAAGGTCCTTCGAGTAATTTTGCATATAAAATAAAGTTTTTTGGTGACAAGCTATATATGGTGCCTGGTGGTAGATGGGCAGATAGGTACAAACGCGCTGGCGAGTTGATGATATATGAGAATGACACTTGGCACAATATACGCAATGCGGAATTAAAAAAGCAGAACAAAAACAATCAGGTACTAGACTTGATGAATGTGGCACAAGATCCTAAAGATGACAAGCACTACTATATAAGTAGTTATGGTACTGGCTTGTACGAGATGTATGAGGACAAGATTGTAAATACATATTTACCCACAAACAGTAAGTTAATGTCGGCTGTAGATGGAGCAGATCTAACTTTTACTCGTACGGATGGTATGTGCTATGACAGCGAAGGTAACTTATGGGTAGTAAATGCTGGTGGCGGTGAAACGAAGAGCATCCATGTTATTACACCTGATAATCGCTGGTATGCGTATCAAGTAAACTACGGTGGTAAAGCCATTGAGATGCATACTCCGGGAGATATATTGATTGATAGGCGCAAAGAGAATTGGAAGTGGATTCCACTATTGCGTTATAACACAGGTTTGATACTGCTAGACGACAATGGCACACCTACTAACAGCAATGATGACAAAGTAATGTATCGCACTGAGTGGATCGATCAAAACAATAACATATTGAGACCAATAACTATCCACACGATAGCACAAGACCATAATAACGCAATATGGATAGGTACAGATGATGGTATATTGGTTATACCTGCGAGTGTAGACTTTGGCACATCCAACCGTTGCTATCGTGTGATTATTCCGCGTAACGACGGGACAAATTTAGGTGACTACTTACTAGATAATGAGCAAATCAATGACATCAAGATAGACGGAGGTAATAGACTATGGGTAGCTACCGCTAATTCAGGTGTATTCCTATTGAAACCTAATATGGACAATGTAATTGATCCTAGCTACACAGTAGAGACCGTAGAACACTTTACAACAGAGAACTCTATATTGCCTAGCGACAATGTGATATCTATTGCTATACAAGAGTCATCCGGAGAAGTATTCTTAGGAACAGGCGCGGGTCTAGTATCCTATATGAGTGACGCTAGTGAGGCTCAAGTAAGTTACGAGAAGATATCTGTATATCCTAATCCTATTCGCGAGGATTATATGGGCTATATCACTTTTGATGGTTTAGTGCAGGACACTGAATTACGAATAGTAGACGCTAGTGGTTGCCTAGTAAGAAGACTTGAATCTAACGGAGGCCGAGCTACTTGGGACGGGAAAAATGCGCAAGGCAAACGCGTAGGCACCGGTGTGTACACAGCTATATGCAACACAAAAAATGGCGAAGTACATGGTACCGTAAAGGTGTTGATCGTGAATTAACGAGCAGGAGCTATTTAAATTACATGAGTCTTTCTGTTTTTAACATCCTATAATTAGGCTATGAAGCGAGAGTATATAGCTATAATAATATATGTGCTGATCAATGCGATTTTTGTTGATAAGTACGGAGCACGCATAACGGAATGGCATATGTGTGTAAGTTGTGTATATGCCATATGCGCAGCTAGTATCGTATGGATACTCCCTAGGAAGATAAACAAACTGAGACATCCTAGCCGTTGGCTAATAGGCACTACCCTACTCTTACTCGGCACAGGTATCGGCATACAATACGCTATTGATCCGATGACTATACAAGTAGATAGATGGTCAGCCATTCATAACTTCTTGCAAGGGATGATTGAAGGGGAATACCCATACGGACAACAAACGCATCTAGGCGGATACGGTTCACCTCTCCCCGTATGGCAAATACTTCATCTACCGTTCTATGCCATAGGTAATGTAGGTTTATCGATTATTGTAGTATTAGGATTGCTCATTTACACCTTATATATAACGCGCGAGAGAGAATGCGCATTGATTGCCACATGTATGCTGCTGATATCACCAGCCCTATGGTACGAAATCGCAGTAAGGAGCGACTTGATAACCAACATTATGGTTGTATGCGTGATAACAGAGTGGTTAAGATATAAACAAGTACGACTAGAAGAAAATACCGTGCTTATAGCGTTGCTATCAGCTCTGCTACTATCGACTAGACTAGTTGCCGTGATACCATTGGCAGTTATGTATGGATATGATTTTCTGAAAATAGGATGGAAAAAACAAATGCTATTCATAGGAATAGTCGCGTTTATTTTTATTCTAACTATCCTACCATTTATATTTTGGCAAGGTAGTACTTTGTTATTCTTTGAGTATAATCCGTTTGTGCTACAAACGCGTCAAGGAAGTATGTTATCATTGGTTATCTGGTTAGTAATAGCAGTAGGAACGACTATATATTTCAAAGGAAAAGAATCGACACGTGTACTAACAACAGCTCTAGTACTGACGATGCTTGTAGCGATAGCCTTTGTAATCAAAATGTGGACAGAGAATGTATGGGGAGAGCTATACACATCTACCTTTGATATCACATATCTGACTTTAGGATTGCCGTTTTATATTATAGTGGCCACCAAACAATAAATGTATAATATAATGAACGGAGAATGCTATACATCCTCCGTTCATTATATTATAGTAGTAATGTTAACGACGTATGAGGTTCATAAACTCCTCGCGTGTTTCTGGGCGTGTAAAAGCACCAGTAAAATCGCTTGTTGTAGTCAGACTATGAGTTTTTTCGACTCCTCTCATCTGCATACATAGATGCTCTGCCTCTATGACTACCATAACTCCTAGTGGTTGAAGTGTTTGCTCAATACAATCTTTTATTTCGCGTGTCATACGCTCCTGTACTTGCAGACGACGCGCAAAAACATCTACTACACGCGCTATCTTGCTAAGCCCCGTTATCTTGCCATTAGGTATATAAGCAACATGCGCCTTTCCAAAAAATGGGAGCATATGATGTTCGCAAAGTGAGTAAAAAGGTATGTCCTTTACTACAACCATTTGTCGATAATCTTCCTCAAAGAGTGCAGATTCTAGAATAGCTTGAGCATCCTGCTCGTATCCCTGTGTGAGATGTTGCATAGCCGCACCCACACGCACAGGTGTTTTTTGTAGTCCTTCACGCTGGGTATCTTGACCTAGAATATCCAAGATGGCTTGTATATGTTGAGCGATAGCCTGCGTCTTTTCGTCTGAAGGGATGAATGGGGTCATGAGGTGTATAATGTACAGATTTTACTATTTAGTAATAATGATACGATCAGGTACAACATAGATACTTCCTGATAGTTGTGGGTAGTATTTCTTGATAAGTACAGCAAACTTGTCGGCATCTTCTTTCTCTTTAAAATCACCCACACGCACTTTCCAATAAGGAGGGTCGGCTTGAACATAAACAGGTAGACCGAGTTTGATAGTCACATCGCGCTCTAATCGGTAGGCTTGCTCCATTGCAACTCCATTCTTATTGGAAGAATAGATTTGTACTCGGAATCCACGCATCGCTTTGGGCGCATTAACAACAGGTATTTTATATCTGTTGCGAACGAGTTTGCGGATAGCCTCACTTTGGATCACTTGTGCATTAGGCATCGCATCGAGTATAAAAGTACAAACAGAATCACTGCTTGTAGCAGGCGTAGTTGTAACCTTGATAGAATCATTGGCTAGAATGCAGGTGAATGGTAGAATAGCAAATAGTATTGCAAATAGATGTCTCATATATAAAAATTTGATTAATTAATATCTAAATGAACTTCCGCCGACGAATTCTCGTAGGAAGGATGTAGGAGGTATTTCATTTTCTGGTATCGATTCGAAGTAACTAAGGTACTTTTTGAGTCGGTGTGCAGTGGTATACTCGTCGCAATATTTAGGCACCTCATCTAATAGTGGTTCAGCATGTCGCTTAAGTACAGCTAACTCAAAGAGCAATGCTGAATTGAACATAACATCCGCTTCTTCCTGAAAAGGAACAATCCAAATATTAGCTCCTCGCTCGACACTATCGAGTCGCGCGATAGTTTCACGCGCAGAGTATCCACGGTATCTATAATCACGAACGATACGACGCAAAAGTCGAACATCGACAGTAGGAATCCAATTGTGGTTGTCTAGATTGACAGTAGTTAGCGAACTGACATAAATCTTGAATGTCATTTCACGAGGTATATTAGGAATTAGAGAAGGGTTAAGCGCATGCAATCCCTCCAATATAACAACCGTATCGTCCTCCAACTTCAATGTATCTCCTCGATATTCTCTCAAACCCGTTTCAAAGTTATAAAACGGTAACGAAACGGTTTCACCATCTAGAAGTGCCTGCAAATCGCGTCGGAAAGTAGGTAAATCAAGCGTATTAAGATGCTCAAAGTCCCATTGTCCATTTTCATCGCGAGGTGTATCTTCTCTATTAACGAAATAGTTATCCATAGAGATGACTACTGGTCGTATTCCATTGACCATAAGCTGAATAGTGAGTCGTTTGGAGAAGGTAGTTTTACCTGACGATGATGGTCCAGAGATGAGTACAAATTTAGGAATACCACCTTCACGGTTAGCTATTTGATCTGCAATTTGCGCTACTTTCTTTTCATGCAGGGCCTCAGATAACTTGATCATCTCAAAGGATTTTTGGTTTTTGCAAGCTCGGTTAAAATCACCTACATTGCTGATATGCAATAGTTTGTTCCAACCCACATATTCTTGAAATATACCATATCGTTTATCTTCTTCGCACATAGGTGCAAGCTGACTAGGATCTTCACGACTAGGTATACGTAACAGCAGATTATCTCGGTAGCTAACCACATCATAGATATTGAGGTATGCAGTAGAAGGTACCAGAGCACCTGTATAGTAGTCAATATAGTCGCCTATTCTATAGTAACGACAGTATGGATTACCTAGCGTCTCAAAAAGCGTTGTTTGACCAGTTCCTCGTTTACCGAAAAGTCGAATAACCTCTTTTGTCTGCCTTTCTTCGGTTATGATAGGACGGTCTTCAGACACAATATCATTCATCTTCTGTTTGAGCGCCTCTATCATGTCTTGCGACACTGGTCGTACGTTACTAGACGAATCGCGAAGAGTACAGTAAAAGCCATTGCTAATAGGATGTTCAATACGCAAGTCGCAACCGGGCCATAACTCGCTAGCTGCGCAAGTAAGTAGCATACTAAGGGAGCGTAGGTAGCATCGTCTTCCGCTTTCGCTAGAAGCATCAATAAACTCAATATCTTTAGGTTTATATATAACAAAATTGAGGCTTTGAACCTTATAGTTAACTCTCGCTGCAAGCACAGGATAGGTCAATGAAAGCCCCAACTGATCATAGAGTTCACGCAATGATGTACCACAAGCAACTTCAATATATTGCTTGGTATTTTTGCAAAAGATTGTTACAGTTTGCTTCATAGTACTCTTAAATTTGCGTGCAAAGGTACACAAAAATTTGCAAGTTTCCAAATTTTTTTATACTTTTGCACTCGAAATGAAAAAAACAATCATATTAGCTATCGAATCTAGTTGCGACGACACCTCTGCTGCCGTCATCTGCGATGGTGTATTGTTGAGCAATACAACCGCATCACAAGGTGTACATGAGGAGTTTGGCGGAGTTGTTCCTGAACTGGCAAGTCGCGCTCACCAATTGAATATAGTGCCTGTAGTAGATGCAGCATTAAAACATGCTGGTGTTGCCTCACACGATTTATCTGCTATTGCATTTACTCGTGGACCAGGTTTACTAGGTAGTTTGTTGGTGGGTACCAGTTTTGCAAAAGGGCTTGCTCTAGCACACAATATTCCACTAGTAGAAGTAAACCACTTACAAGCTCATATATTGGCCCATTTTATTAAAACAGAGGAACAGGCTATATCTTGTCCTAATTTTCCGTTTTTGTGTTTACTAGTAAGTGGAGGCAACAGCCAAATTGTATTGGTAAAAGACCATTACACTATGGAAATTATTGGCCAGACGATAGATGATGCAGCAGGTGAAGCATTTGACAAGTGCGCCAAAATCATGGGACTGCCCTACCCTGGTGGTCCATGGATAGATCGTTTAGCTAAAGAAGGAAATGCAGAAGCTTTTAGTTTTGCAAAACCTAATATACCTGGTTATAACTATTCGTTTTCTGGCTTGAAGACATCATTCTTGTATTTCCTGCGCGACCAACTAAAAGCGAACACTAATTTTATTGAAGAAAACAAAGCTGACCTATGCGCATCGCTACAAAAAACAATAATAGACATATTGATCAATAAACTAAAACGCGCAGCGAAAGACCTAAAAATCAACGAAATAGCAGTAGCTGGCGGTGTAAGTGCAAACAGCGGATTAAGGGAAGCACTGATAGACATAGGAAGAAGACACCGTTGGCAGGTGTATATTCCACCATTTGCCTATACAACAGACAATG
Source organism: Paludibacteraceae bacterium (assembly GCA_017560605.1). The sequence continues at coordinate 15,032 of JAFZEQ010000023.1, read as the reverse complement.
CTGCTATGGTGGCGCAAGCAGGTTACTATAAGTATCTAAAAGGCGAATTTTGCCCTATTGATGCTGCACCATATGCGAAGACAAGGATTTAGTGTTAGTATTAAGAATTGAAAGTTGATATAAAAAAATATATTGAAGGATTGCGTCCGTATTGGGACATCATCCTCTATGTTATAGCATTACTGGCTGCTAATTTCTTTTGGAAATTCACCGTCATCGGCGATGAAGGCAGCGAACAAGTAATGTGGCTAGGATGGGACATCTCAAGACCATTTGACTACATGTCGGAACATATAGCTCGAGTAGTGTATTGGTTCATACATCTAAATAATGACGGAGTGTATTTTCTAGAACCTAGCACCATTCATTTTTCAACTGGTACGGGCACAAAGATCGTATGGGGATGCACGGGATTGAAGCAATCATTTATATGGATAATAATTATGCTGATTGCTCGTGGAAACTGGAAACACAAAATATGGTTTATTCCACTGGGACTAGTATGTGCATATCTATTTAACATCCTACGCATCACACTGATTGCTATGGCAATAGAGCATCATCCCGAATTGTTTGAGGTATTGCATGATTACATATTCAAATACATATTCTACGGTATGCTCTTCTTGCTCTGGCTCTGGTGGAGCAACAAGATAGCTCAAATGACATGATTTTTAAACAAATAAAACTTTTTACTCTTAAATAAAAACAACCATGGAATTACCTTTTGCTGAATCTTGGAAAATCAAGATGGTAGAACCCATCAAAAAATCCACACGCGCCGAGCGCGAACAATGGCTCAAAGAAGCTAAAAACAACATCTTTATGCTCCGCAGCGAGCAAGTTTACATCGACCTTCTCACCGACTCTGGTACAGGTGCTATGTCTGACCGACAATGGGCAGCGTTGATGCTCGGTGACGAGAGTTATTCAGGTAGTAAATCATTCTTTGAATTGAAAGAAACCATCACTCGTCTGACTGGTTTCCAATATGTTATCCCTACTCACCAAGGTCGTGCAGCAGAGAATGTACTCTTCTCTCATCTCGTAAAAGAGGGACAAGTGATACCTGGCAACGCACACTTTGATACCACCAAAGGTCATATTGAAGCTCGCCGTGCACACGCAATTGATGTGACTATCAAAGAGGCGAAAGATACACAACTCGAAATCCCATTCAAAGGTAATGTAGATCTCGTTTACCTCGAGCAACTCCTCAAGGACAACCCAGGCAATGTGCCTTTTATGGTATTAACTGTGACCAACAACACCGTCGGTGGTCAACCTGTATCTATGAAAAATATTCGTGAGACATGTGAACTCTGCCACAAGTATGGTGTGCCAGTGAACATGGACTCTGCTCGTTTTGCCGAGAACGCATATTTCATCAAAACCCGTGAGGAAGGTTATGCAGACAAGACCATCCAAGAGATCACCAAAGAGATGTTCTCTTATGTCGACAGTATGACTATGTCTGCCAAAAAAGATGGCATCGTGAATATGGGTGGCTTTATCGCTACCAATCGCGAAGACTGGTACGAGGGTTGCAAACGTTATTGTATTCCTTACGAAGGCTTTATCACTTATGGTGGTATGAACGGCCGCGATATGGCTGCTTTAGCAGTTGGCTTGGAGGAAAACACCCAGTTTGATATGCTCCAAACACGTATCCACCAAGTAGAATACTTGGCTTCATTGCTCGATGAATACGGAATCCCTTACCAACGCCCTGCTGGTGGTCACGCCATCTTCGTGGACGCAGATAAGGTTTTGACACATGTGCCTATCGAGGAATTCCCTGCACAAACATTGACATGCGAGTTGTACCTAGAAGCGGGTATCCGTGCATGCGAAATTGGATATATCCTAGCAGACCGCGATCCAGAGACTCGCGAGAACCGCTTCTCTGGTTTGGACTTGGTTCGCCTATGTATTCCACGCCGTGTATACACAGATAATCACATGAAAGTTATCGCTGCTGCATTAAAGAATGTATATGACCGCCGCGAGACCATTACACGAGGTTTGGCCATTACCAAAGAAGCACCATTAATGCGCCACTTCACTGTAGAATTAGAAAGATTAGGATAATCTGTTAGCTCGGCTAACTTGAAACGAGGTTGACTCACATCAACCTCGTTTTTACATATCTATCGGCGGGCTTTAGGCACAAAAAACGCAACAACTACACAGCCAACAAAGCCTGCTAGCCATACGATAACACGAACAATAAAAGTGTGAATAAAGAAGATCGTAGAGATAGCAACCATAATAGTCATAAGCAGAATAATATAAATCCGTTTGCGAGTAGTTATTCCACCCCTAACTGTATAATCCAGGATGTATTTACCTAAAAAGGAACTCAACAACCAAGCCTGCATACGAGGCGAACTACGGTAAAAACACCACGAGGCCAACAACACCAGAGGTGTAGTTGGCAATCCAGGCACAAACACACCTATTGCGCCTAGCAAAACAGCTAGAATACCTATTGCTATATAAAGGGATTTCATTGATTTTCGAAAAATGTGATAACACACAGCAAGTGCGTATCTCACCCCCATGCATTATATTATGAATAAACTGAATTACTTTACCTCTTGTACTTGGCTCTCAGTCTTGGGACAAGTTTTTGCTTTATCACATCCCTCAACTCGTTGGTTGCAAGCATCTTGACTAGCATTGCATTCTTCCACGCATTCTGTTTTTGGGCAAACTTGAGTTGCGCATCCTTGGCAGTCATTCTTGCAACAACAAGCTACTACGCACAGTGCAATAATTGCAACCAATAAAACATTCTTCATAACGCCAAAATTTAAGTGGTTTTTACATACTATTTGATAAAATTATCAAAATCGAAGGCAAAATTACATTAAATATTGCATATTTGCAAAAAAAATTGTACTTTTGCAGACGATTTTCGATTTTTTTACTAAAATTAGAGTTAACATGAATAAAACAAACTTTTCTTTTAAGACGAAAGCAGGCTTCATAATTTTCAATTGTATAGCAGCTGCCGTTTTACTAGTTTTGATATTCTTTTTAGTGAATTGGGGACTTCATAAGTACACTCAACATGGTATTGAGATTGTAGTGCCTGACATCACTGGTCTTACACCAGAGGAGGCAGAAGCTATACTTGCTACAGAAGGATTAAAGTTAGAGATATTAGATTCAACATATACCAAGAAGGCTACTCTCGGTACATTCCTCGAGCAGACTCCTGAAGCAGGAACAGTCGTCAAGCCTACTCGAATCATTTATGTTATCAAGAACTCTAAGTATCCTCGCAAAGTGATGATGCCTGAGTTCCGTAATATTAGCCATCGTCAAGTTGAAGCAAAATTACGCTCAATGGGTATGTTAGTCGGCGAAGTTGAATTCGAGACATCAGCATATAAGAATATCGTCCTTGATGTTCGTATCAAAGGTAAACCATTAAGTGCAGGAACATTAGTCCCAGAAGGCACAAAAATTGACTTGGTTGTAGGAAAGGGTTTTGATGAGGAAGATGTAGCTGTACCATCTGTTATTGGTCTAACACTAACAGAAGCACGTACATTATTAATGGAAACTGGACTGATCGTTGGAGGTGTAACTTATGACGAACACCCTACAGAAGCCACATGGGGAAAACACAAAGTTTATGAGCAATACCCTGAAGAAGGCAAACAGGTTTCTGGAGGTTCTATCGTTACTATCAAATTGTCACTGAGCGGCAAACGACCAACAGTCAAAATCGAACCTGTTGAAGCAGAAGATAATTATACACCAGAAGAGGAAGAGTTCTTTGATTAAGGTATAATGACAACAGAAGTGGGAGAGAACATAGAGTTAGACGAGTTGTGGGAGCGTTGGCGCTGCCAAGTAGATAAAGGGCAAACACCTATACGCATTGACAAGTTTCTAACTGTGCATATGGCGGGGACCTCGCGCAACCGCATTCAGAATGCTGCGGATGCGGGCAATGTATGGGTCAACGGAAAACCTGTAAGTAGTAACTATAAGGTCAAACCAATGGACATTATACAAGTACTACTAGATCACGAGCCTCACGATTATAGTATTCAGCCCGAAGATATTCCACTTGACATCGTTTACGAGGACGATGATATCCTAGTCATCAACAAGCCAGCTGGTATGGTAGTTCATCCTGGTCACGGCAACTATGAACATACATTGCTGAATGCACTGGCATATTACTTTCAAGGTACATTAGACATCAACAATCCTAATATTGGACTAGTACACCGCATAGACAAAGACACTAGCGGACTGTTACTTATAGCCAAAACACCAGAAGCTAAAACCAATCTAGGCCTACAGTTTTTTGAGCACACTACTCGCCGAACATATAATGCACTAGTTTGGGGAACTTTCACTCAAGACTCCGGAACCATAGAAGGGGCACTCGCGCGCGATACGCGCGATAGAACGATATATCGCGTGTGGGATTTAGCAGAAAACCCCAATGCAAAAGAAGCTATCACACATTGGCGCGTATTAGAACGCTACCCGTATGTAACGCTAGTAGAATGCCAATTAGAAACAGGAAGAACGCATCAAATTCGCGTACATATGAAGAGTATTGGCCATCCTCTATTTGCGGACGAGAAATACGGAGGTATGGAGATCCTAAAAGGATTACCGACTCAAAAGTACAAGCAGTACATCCAAAACTGTTTCGCACTCTGTCCAAGACAAGTACTACACGCCAAGACCTTGGGCTTTAGACATCCCCGAACTGGCGAGGAGATGAATTTTGACAGCCAGTGGCCTGATGACATTACAAACCTAATAAATAAATGGAAAAACTATGAACCAAACACAAATTCTATGGGTGGATGATGAAATACATCTACTCAAACCGTACATCATTTATCTAGAAGAAAAAGGATACCAAGTTACATCTGTTAACAGCGGACAAGACGCTATTGACAGATGCGAAACAGAAACATTCGATATTGTTTTCCTTGACGAGAACATGCCAGGTTTATCAGGACTAGAGGTTCTGCAAGAGATTAAAAACCTGCACCCTACTATGCCTGTCGTGATGATTACCAAATCTGAAGAAGAGCACATTATGGAACAAGCTATTGGGCAGAAAATAGCTGACTATCTGATTAAACCTGTCAACCCAAGTCAAATATTACTTTGTCTCAAAAAACATATTCATCAACGCGAAATCGTTGAAGAACACACTAATACTAGCTATCGCCAAGAGTTTTCTGACATCACATATATGATAGACACAGCTACTACCATCGAGGAATGGATGGCCATAGAACGCACCTTGACAAAATGGGAGATCGAGCTGGACAATGTTGATTCATCTATGCATGCTATGTTGCGAATGCAACGAGAACAAGCTAACTCACAATTTGCTAAGTTCATCACCAAAAACTACGAAGGATGGTTTAACACCAATGCTAAACGTCCGATGATGTCACAGGATTTGATGAAGCAAACAGTATTTCCTTTGCTTGACGCAGGCGAGAAAGTCTTCCTTGTAGTAGTTGACAACTTTCGCTACGACCAGTGGAAAACAATCCAACCGCTATTATCTGAATGGTTCACAGTAAAGGAAGAACAGATGTATACATCCATCCTTCCTACTGCTACACAATATGCAAGAAATGCCATCTTCTCAGGATTGCTACCAGCACAAATACAAGAGTTATATCCTAACTTGTGGATAGACGAAGATGAGGAAGAGAGCAAAAACAACAACGAGGAAGCACTTATCCAAACCATGCTAGATCGCTACCGAAAGCGTTACAATTATACATACTACAAAGTTAATGAAAGTGACTTCTGCGAACGAATCACAAAACAATTCAAAGGCTTAAGTACGCCACTTAACATAGTGATTATCAACTTCATCGACATGCTTTCTCACTCACGCACTGACAGCAAAATGATGCGCGAGTTAGCAAACGATGAAGCAGCATACCGCAGCCTCACACTAAGTTGGTTCAAGCATTCACCTACTGCTGAAATGTTCAAGCGTATTGCCTCTCTAGGATACAAAGTTATATTAACTACTGATCACGGCACAACACGCGTTAGTAATCCAGTTCAAATATTAGGTGACAAAAACACCAATACTAACTTACGATACAAAGTTGGAAAATCACTAAATTGTTCTGCAAAAAATTGCTTTGAGATTACACGCCCTAAACAAGTAGGACTACCTACTCCTAATGTAAGTAGTAGTTATATTTTCTGTAGCAACAATGACTTTTTTGCATATCCTAACAATTTCAACTATTACGCACAATTCTATCGCAACACTTTCCAACACGGAGGTATATCTTTAGAAGAAATGTTGATTCCACTCATCACATTAGAGCCAAAATAATTACACATGCTGCGAAAAATTAAGATCATATTCCTAAGTATAATAGCCATTGTTTCAGTGTGGCTACTATGGTCATTGTTTTCGCATCGTATGCCATGGCAAGATTATAGTCAATGTGATAAGCACTTAACTGTACTAACTTACAACACTCAAGGTATGGCCGTAAGCGAAGGCTTGAGCTTTAAAAAAGATATGCTACAGTATATCAACGACATAGACGCTGATGTTGTCTGCCTACAAGAAGTGTTAGTATACAAGAAAAAGGGACAATTTACATTATCTATGTTGTGCGACGCAATGAGTAAATACAAATACACATACTTTGACTTCAAAGTACACAACTCAAAACGGCAATTTGGTAATGTAGTATTCTCACGCTATCCTCTTATTAACAAAGAAACTATTCGCTATCAATCCAAAGCTAACATTAGTAGCCAATGCGATGTGGTTGTAGGAGAAGATACACTTCGTTTGATGGTCAATCATCTAGAAAGCTTTCATTTCAGCGATAAGGATCTTAATCTAGAAGAACTGAATGTCAATAATTGGCAAGAAAGTTCGCTTGTGCGCAAATTGATTAGAGCCAATCGACTACGCCAGAAACAAGTAGGCGTATTACAACAGGCCATACGAAAATCGCCATACCCCGTAGTGGCGGTAGGCGATTTCAACTCCCTGCCCATCTCGTGGGCATATTGGCGCATGAATTTAGGAATGCATGACTGCTTTGCAGAAAGTAGCTTCGGACGCTACGGAGGCACTTATCAACGCAAAGGTATTCGAGCGCGTATAGATTACATTTTCACTTCTAGATCCCTCAAGCCTATCTCTTGTGAGATTGGAGAAGCAGAGTTCTCTGATCATTATCCTATCATTGGTACACTAGGCTGGTAACACTATTATAGCGAACTATGATAATGATAGTCGCGATAATCCTTTGAATCATCATCATCTCTTTTGATACGTGGATGGCGTTTTCCAAAAATCGCTTCCCACTTTTCTTTTAGCCAAGTGCCTATTCCCCAACCTGGAGCATCAAATCCAGGGACTTTGAGCCATCGCCACAACAAGATAATAATCCAGCCAAAAATCATACCTCCCAAGTGCGCAAAGTGTGCCACCTTATCTCCAGGTATGGGAGCCACACCTGAAAACAGTTCTATCAAGGCATATATTATAACGAGCGTACGGGCGCGTATCGGTATAGGAATAAACAAGATAAACATACGCACCTCTGGAAAAAACCACGCAAAAGCCAATAATATACCAAACACTGCTCCACTTGCACCTATCGTAACAACCATATTTGCATACGATGCTGCTGTAATCAAATCTAGTTGGCTTAACTTATTAAGGGCAATCATCCAAGTCAACTCTTGCATAAATGCCGCTCCCATACCTGTTATCAAATAATAAATCAAAAATTGGCGACTACCCCACCTATCTTCCAACGCAGGTCCAAACATCAATACCGCAAACATATTGAAAAACAAATGGCCAAAATCAGCATGCATAAACATATAGGTCAAGGGTTGCCATGCAGCAAAACCAGAACCCCATATATAGTGCAATCCAAGTATGGCTGTCAAATCTATATCATAGCGGGCCAATGCATATTTGGCAAAAAAGAAAATTAAATTGATTATAAGAAGATTCTTTGTAACTTGTGGCAGGTTTCTAAACATGATTTTATATTTATTATTTTGTTTTCCGTGCAAAAGTAGTTAAAAATACACGATAATGCAAACAAAAACCATGCTAAACACTTCAAAATTATTATTTTTGGCAGAAAAAACACTTTTTTTTCTTTAATTTGTTTGTAGTTTTGGAAAATTGTAGTATCTTTGCAGCAAATCTACGGAAAATCCGATAGACAAATTTAAGTTTAACCATATAAAAATTCTATTCGTATGAATAAAGCAGATCTCGTAGCTGCTATCGCAGCTGAAGCTGGCTTGACAAAAGTTCAAGCACAAGGTGCTCTAGAAGCAACTGTTAACGCTATCGCAGGCGCACTCCAAAAAGGTGAGAGCGTACAATTAGTAGGTTTCGGTACTTTCTCTGTTGTTGAGAAAGCTGCTCGTCAAGGCGTAAACCCTGCTACTGGTGCTAAAATTGAAATCGCTGCTAAGAAAGTAGCTAAGTTCAAAGCTGGTAAAGGTTTGGCTCTCTAATTCGTACCCTACGAATACAACGAGTTGCTCTTTGAGGGCAACTCGTTTTGTGTCAACTTTAACCCTTACAACTTTTAAAACATTTAAAACCTTTTAACTTATGTTAAACATCATACTCTGTGGTGCTCCTGGTAGCGGCAAAGGCACACAATCTGATCTTATTGTAGAAAAATATGGTTTGCAACACCTTTCTACTGGCGATGCACTACGCGCAGAAATCAAATCAGGAAGCGAGCTCGGTAAAGAGATTGGCGAACTAATTGCTGGTGGAAACCTCGTTCCTGACCACAAAATGATTCACCTTATCGAGCGCTATTTGGATAACCTACCAGAAGACTGCAAAGGCGTCATCTTTGATGGATTTCCACGCACTGTAGCTCAAGCTGAAGCATTGGAGCTACTATTAGAGCGTCGTCATATGAAAGCTGTATTGCTTGATATGTTTGTTGAGGAAGATGAGGTTATCAAACGACTCCTCAACCGCGGCAAAACAAGTGGTCGCGCTGATGATAACTACGAAACAATCAAAAAACGTTTACAAGTTTATCAAGCAGAAACTAAACCTGTTTGCACATTCTATCTCCATCGCCACAACTACTTTGCTATCAATGGCAATAACTCGATGGAAGATACATTCTGCCAAATTGACAATATCCTACGCTTGATTCAAAAATAACATCAGGTGAATAACGGTTACAAAACGTATTAACCTAGTTCAATCATATCAATCTATAAAAATATGTCAACCTCGTTTATTGATTATGTAAAAATATACTGCCGCTCAGGTAAAGGCGGCGCAGGTAGTATGCACTTCCATCGTGCTAAATATGTTCCCAAAGGTGGTCCTGACGGCGGTGATGGAGGACGAGGTGGACATATTATTCTTCGTGGAAATCGTAACCTATGGACACTACTTCACCTGAAGTATCAAAAACACATCTTTGCTACCGATGGTGGCAAAGGTGGGCCTTCTCGTTCATTCGGTAAAGATGGCGAAGATAAAATCATAGAGGTACCTTGCGGTACTGTAGTGCATAATGGCGACACAGGAGAGTTTATGTGCGAAATCAAGGAACATGGTGAAGAGATTATTCTTTTCCGTGGAGGAAAAGGCGGACTTGGCAACTGGCATTTCCGCACAGCCACCAACCAAGCTCCACGCTACGCACAGCCTGGCGAGCCATGTACCGAGGCCAATGTCATCCTGCAACTAAAAGTTCTAGCTGATGTTGGACTCGTAGGTTTCCCTAATGCTGGTAAATCCACACTGCTTTCTGTTGTCAGCGCGGCAAAACCAGAAATCGCAGACTACCCATTTACCACACTCACCCCACAACTAGGCATCGTTTCATATCGAGACAATCAGTCTTTCTGTATGGCTGACATTCCTGGTATCATTGAGGGAGCTGCCGAAGGTCGAGGTCTAGGTCTACGATTCCTACGCCATATCGAACGCAACGCTGTATTACTTTTTATGGTTCCAGTTATCACTGAAGATATCAAAAAGGAATACGAAATTTTGCTTTCGGAATTGGAGAAATATAACCCTCAATTGCTAACCAAAGCACGCATATTGGCCATCTCCAAATGCGATATCGCAGATCCAGAGATTAACCTTGACCAACTTACTAAAAAACTATCCCAAGATATAGGAATCTCTGTCATCACTTTCTCATCAGCTAGCGGTTTGGGCATTACAGAGCTTAAAGACCTGCTCTGGGAGGAACTTAACAAAGAACAAAATCAAGTTATCGAAATTTCTCACCTACCTATCGAAGTCAAAGTTATTGAACATGACGAAGAAACAGAAGAAGAGGATGACGAGCCACACACTATATATCTCAATGAGGTCGAAGAAGAGTGGGATCTCGAAAAATACCGTGGCATAGGCTGGGATACACAAGACGATTTTGAAGAATAATTCATCATTCAAAATTCAAAATTCTGAATTCTCCTTCTACATATGATCGATTCATAGCATGGCGTGAACAGCATATCTCACAAAAGAACTTAGTCCTTATTTTAAGTTTTTTTGTCGGAGCGCTCGCCTCATGTGCTGCTCAGTTGCTCAAACTGATGATTCATGGCATCCAACACCTTGTAGAGCAACATCTCATCGAGCAACATCATTGGTGGTACCTCATTACACCAATGATTGGTATCACTTTAGCAGGTTTGTTTGTCAAATATGTAGTCAAGGATGATATCTCACATGGTATTACTAAAATTCTTTACGCTATTTCTCAACGCAAATCGATCATCAAACTGCATAACACCTGGACCTCAGTAATCGGTTCCGCCATCACTATTGGTTTTGGTGGCTCCGTCGGAGCAGAGGCGCCTATCGTTATGACCGGTTCTGCTATCGGTAGTAACTTGGCTAAGATATTCCGCCTCGACCAAAAGACCATGATGCTTATGATCGGTTGTGGTGCGGCTGGTGCTGTGGGTGGTATCTTCCAAGCTCCTATAGCTGGACTCGTCTTTACATTGGAGGTTCTAATGATGGACCTTACTATGACGCGCGTTGCTCCATTATTGATCTCATCTGTCACAGCTACCGCTATCTCATTCTTGGCGAACGGCCAAGAGGCTATGTTTCCACTCACACATAGCGAGCCTTTCTTTGTTGAGCGATTACCATGGTATTTAATACTAGGTATCATGTGCGGCCTTGTGTCCTTGTATTTCACGCGCGGAATGAACGCATTAGAGCAATTATTCAAGCGTAAGATACAAAACACATGGGCTAAATTCATTGTAGGTGGAGTAACACTAGGTATTTTACTTTTCCTTTTCCCACCACTATATGGCGAAGGATACGATGTTATTCGCCAATTGATCAATGGTGATTCAATTTCTGCTCTTCACAATAGCCCATTCGAACAATTAGGTACAACATCCTGGATCCTAATAGGCTATTTTAGTGCTATTGTTTTACTCAAGATTTTTGCGTCAGTAGCTACCAACGGAGGTGGAGGTGTTGGCGGTATCTTTGCTCCATCATTATTCATGGGCGCCATTGTTGGTTTCGTCTGCGCACGACTAATGAATATGATGGGCATCAGCGTTCCTGAGTCCAATTTTGCACTAGCAGGTATGTCTGGCCTTATGGCTGGCGTTATGCATGCTCCACTTACTGGTATCTTCCTTATCGCTGAACTAACCGGTGGCTATCACCTCTTTATGCCTCTAATGGCTGTAGCTGTTGTGTCATTTCTAACCATCAAAATCTTTGAACCACATAGTCTATATGCTATGCGTTTGGCTCAAAAAGGCGAACTTCTGACACATAACAAAGACCGCTCAGTACTCACACTCCTTAAGATGGATAATGTGCTAGAGACAGATCTCAAAACGCTCAATCCAGAAATGACATTAGGTGAATTGGTCAAAGTTATTGCACAAAGTCACCGCAACATATTCCCGGTTATTGACAAAGACGGCAAACTACTAGGAATCTTGCTATTAGACGAGGTTCGAAACATTATGTTCCAACCACGCCTATATAATCGTTTTACTGTAAAACAGCTAATGAACTCTCCACAAGCTATCCTCGTTAACACCATGCCTATGGGTAAGGTTATGGAGGTTTTTGAAGATACTGGTGCATGGAATCTGCCGGTAGTAGACGAACAAAAAAAATACCTTGGATTTGTATCTAAATCCAAGATATTCAACTCTTATCGTCATGTCCTCGTACACTTCTCCGAGGAATAAAAATTAGCTATAAACTATAGGCCTTTGCGCCGTTATCTAAACCATAAACATCATTGTAACTCCCCGGGAGTCACAATGCTCTCCATCTTCTTCTCCCAACTTGTCAACTCCTTCTGACAAAAAACTATTAACTCTTTGACCTCCTTAGCTTTAGACAAATAGTCATCCATACTAATAGCATTAGACTCTTCTAGTTCTAACACTAATTGCTCTATTCGTTTTATTGCTTCATCGTAACTCATAACTCATCACTCATAATTCATCACTAACCACTACTTCCCTTTTCCATTTAGAAGTACACCAATAGTGTGAAACATTATTCGAATATCCAATAGTAACGACATATTTTCGATATAAACCACATCAAAATTAAGTCGTTTAATCATTTTTTCGATTGTATCTGTATAGCCTACCTTGATTGGTCCCCAACTAGTTAATCCTGGACGGATTTTGTAGATCACACAATAATATGGTGCTTGTTCTTCTATCTGTTTAATAAAATAACGTCGTTCAGGTCTAGGGCCTACGATGGACATCTCACCTTTCAGTACATTCCAAAACTGAGGCAACTCGTCTAAACGATACTTTCGCAGCCATCGTCCTACAGGCGTAATACGAGGATCATTATCCATTGACAATTGAGGTGTCGCTCCTTCTGCAGAGTCGCACATTGTTCTAAACTTCAAAATATCAAATGGTAAACCATGTAAGCCTATGCGTTCCTGCTTAAAGATAATAGGACCTTTAGATGTACATTTAACCAATAGAGCAATCAGAATATACACAGGAATCAACAATATCAACATAACAAATGATATCACGACGTCAAACACGCGTTTGATACACAACTCCATATCACTCATCTTATGCTCTGTAATACGAACCAAAGGTTGATCTCCTACTTCTTCAATCATAGCAGCACCAGTCAACATATCGTATAGACTAGGTACTACCGATATCTCAACATTACAAGGATACAATCTGTTTATCAAAGTATAAATAGACTGTTCTTTCGACTTCTCATTCAGATCCAATATAACTTCATCATATGGCATCTCTGCGTGCAGTTTCTCAAACTCCTCAACTTCTTTTACAGAGCGTATTGTGTATACACGAGGTACGGCACCCTCCATTCGGTGTGAAAGATATGTCACAAATACACGAGGCAAATATGAACCCACAAACTGCAAACAAAACAACACAAGCAAAGATGTGAAATAGCGTTGATAATCAGCCACGGGGTCATTGATGATAATCAAGAAGAAGGCTCCTAATGAAATTATTACAGCCGATACAAATGTTCTGCGTAATTCTTTTGAATATCGTTTGCGTAATGGACGCAAATAATATCCTGATAAATAATATACAAATAAACATCCAAAAGGATATAGTACTAATGGAAGGAAGAAGTTGAACATTGGAACAAACACAGTGTCAACTGAAAAGATTCGGTTCTCATATACTAACCAACGGAATATCAAGAATGCACTCCACACTAATAGCGAAGACAATATATCTACCAAAAGATATACTAATTGCAACTTCTTACGCTTATTCCATTTTATGCCTAACGCCATTACTCCCTAATAATCACTATTCGTTCTTGTTCATCTATCTTGATAATGGAAGAAGGTGTACACTTTCTATTATCCTCGCGACGGTATTTACATACATAGTCTACAGCCTCAACCAACTCTGGACTAATCTGCTGAAAAGTCTTGGCTGATGGCTCACCGCTAATATTAGCCGATGTAGACACTATTGGACGACGCAATTGCTCGCACAAGGCCTTAGAGAACGACTCCTCTGTTATTCGTATCCCCACACTACCATCATCAGCCAACAAGTTTGCTGCCAAATTCTTCGCCTTCGGATAAATAATCGTTAGCGGTTTCTGACCTTCACTAGCCTCCAACAACATCCAAGCAGTATCTGGCACTTTGTCCATATATCCTTGTAGCTTCCCCGCTCCATCCAGCAACACCAACATCGCTTTACTATCCACACGTTTTTTTATTTCGTATACGCGTGCAACAGCAACAGCATTGGTCGCATCGCAACCTATGCCCCATATTGTGTCAGTAGGATATAGTATAACGCCACCCTCGCGCAAAACACGAAGGGCTGTCTGAAGATCCTCTCTTTCGTAACGATTTTCCATTTGGGTGCAAAGGTACAAAAAAAAATGTATATGAACAAGAAAAATTCGTTTTTATTGTCATAGGCTACATTTTTTAGTATAGCTTCGAGGGTAGGGTGTCCTCGAAGATAAGCAAAAAATCACACATACGCAAATTTTTAGAGAAGAAAGATTAAAGGTGAGAGATTAAAGACCAGGTAATATACATAAAAAAAGAAGGATTGTCATCTCGACAACCCAATCTTTACTTAACCTTAAATCTAATACCATGAAAAACACGGTGCAAAGGTACTGCTTTTTTGCATTTCCACCAAATATTTTGACGTAAAAATATGTTATAAAGCATGTATTTTATAATTTTGCAAAATCAACTATACAAAATGACCGTATTTTTACCAAAAATTTTGCTATTTCGAAAATTTGTAGTAATTTTGTACCCGATAAAATTTGCGTCAATGGGCAATTGGCACAAAATTTGCAAAGAAATAAGTAAAAAAACAACAAAATAACCTTTTTAATTAAACAATGAAACAATTAGATTTGACCCAGTACGGCATCGTAGGTACAACCGAGATCGTACACAATCCTTCTTACGAAGTACTCTTCGCAGAGGAGACAAAAGCAGAATTAACTGGCT
>JAFZEQ010000001.1 GCA_017560605.1 Paludibacteraceae bacterium | reverse complement strand
TACAGTAATGACCCCTGGTGCTGTAGATACCGAATTGTTTGGTTTAGCACCTAACCTCCGTCGTTTGGCGGTTAATTTGACAGTAGCTATTCCACCTGAGAAACTAGTGAAACGTGCATTGCGTAAGATGTTCCGTGGCAAGAAAGCGGATATGCCAGGTGTAATTAACTACCTCTGTACTCCGCTACTCAAGCACACACCAGATTGGCTAGTAAAACTAGCAATCAAATACGTCGGTAAATTCCAAAAGTAATAAGCAGGAATTATTAAAGAATTTTATCTATCGCATTGAGTGTCAAGCGAGAGAAAGCATAATTGTCCAAATCAGACAAACTAACCACTAACGTGTCAGGAATCTCAGGAAGTTCTGACACGTTTTTTATTACAAATCGTGCATATAACCTCTGATGCGATAGCACATGCGTCAGCTCCAATATCTTCTCGCCTTTAACCTCTAAACTGTAGCCCGAATGGGCGTCCTCTAAACTATGAATTTCCAGTTCAGGAAATTCATATAGATGTTTCCAAATATCATTCCCCTTTCGTTGGTGAATCAAAGTCCTCTTATCTGGTGTCAGATAGATGGTGTACTCCAAGTATCGATCGCGGACTTTGGCTCTTGGTTTACGCACAGGTAATAGTTCTACCGTGTTATTAACCAATGCTTTGCACCATGTATTAAGTGGACACTCAACGCACATTGGTTTACTAGGAAGACATACCAATGCGCCAAGTTCCATAATAGCAGAATTGAACAACCTTGGTCTCTCTCTATCTAATAAATCCTCCGCTAATTTTCTAAAGTGCTTCTTGCCCTCGGTAGTGTCAAACGCAATTTCGCAGTCATACAATCTAGACAGAACACGATAGACATTGCCGTCCAACGCAGGGTAGGGCAGATCAAAAGCAAATGAAGCTATCGCTCCAGCCGTATAATCGCCTACACCAGGCATACTCTTGAGCGCAGCGAATATCTCCTCGCGTCTCGTCTTATCGCCTAATAGCCTCATCGCCTGATGAAAAATCTCATGATCTTTCATCAACTGCGCCGCCTTATGCAAGTTCCTCGCCCGTGAATAATACCCCAAGCCCTGCCAATAGAGTAGCACCTCATCTTCATCGGCATCCGCAAGCGATTGAATATCAGGAAATCGTGTGATGAGGCGATGATAGTATTCCATACCTTGTGCCACGCGAGTTTGTTGCAGGATAATCTCCGAAATCCAAATCTTATACGGATCATCCGTCTCACGCCAAGGCAGGATACGATGATTTACCTCGTACCACTCCTCTAATTCCTTATATAATAGGTCTTTGTTCATTCGGGATACAAAGGTACAAAAAAAAATGTATATGCGCAAAAAAAACGAGTATTTTTAGGTTTCATTTCCCCTACACCTTATGCCTTACACTCTACACACTACACCAAAATTGGCATACTATTTGTATTATCCCTATCAAACTATTCACCTTAAATCCATTACAACTATGAAAAAGATTCTTCTCTTGGCTCTAACCTTAGCGTTAGCATCCCTCGCTTCAGAGGCTAAAGCTTGTACAGGTATCACCCTTCACACTACTGCTAATCAACCTATTACAGCTCGTACAATAGAGTGGGCTGCTAGCCCACTTAATCTAATGTATGTGATTGTCCCACGTGAACACCAACACAAATCCTTCCTACCAGATAATACAACCAAAGGCATGCGCTATTCATCTAAATTTGGCTATGTAGGTATTGCAGTAGAAGATAAGGCATATGTGATGGAAGGTATCAACGAAGCGGGATTAGCTGCTGGTCTGTTTTATTTCCCCGATTACGGCAAATATATGCCTTTCGACCCCAACCAAAAAGATATAACCATCAGCGACATGCAATTTGTATCATGGATGCTTGCATCTTTTTCTTCGATAGATGAATTGGTCGAACAGATAGATGGCATCCGTGTTGTAGGGATTGATCCTCGCGCCTCTACCGTTCATTGGAGAGTTACCGAACCATCTGGTCGTCAGATAGTTATTGAAATCATGAACGAACATATCAATATCCACGAAAATCCTCTTGGCGTACTGACCAATTCGCCTTCCTTAGATTGGCATCTTAGCAATTTGAATAACTATATCAACCTTAAGCCTGGAACCATATCTACTCATAACTTGGGCGAGCAAGCACTAAGTTCTTTTAGCGGTGGCACGGGTTTGCTGGGTTTACCAGGAGATATGTCATCTCCTTCTAGATTTGTCCGTGCTGCTTTCTTGCAAACGACAGCCCCTATCTTCTCTGATTCTAGACAAACCGTTATTCACGCATTTCATCTCATGAACCATTTTGATATACCTATTGGTTTGCAATTTAGCGATACGACACAAATACCGGATATGCACAGCGCAACACAAGTTACAATCGTTACAGATATTATGAATGGCCGTTTGTACTATCGAACCATGTACGACTCTAAAATCCGTTGCATCTATCTATCCGACATAGATTTTGATGAAGTAACATGCCAATACGAGCCTTTGGACTTTATTGCAGAAGAAGCAATTGAGTATATTGAGGGATATTAATTCAGTCAATATATAGCCAATTCGCCACTTTTATCGCTATTAGGCATATAAGTGGCGATTTTTTTCGTTTTTTT
>JAFZEQ010000022.1 GCA_017560605.1 Paludibacteraceae bacterium | reverse complement strand
TGCCTAATGGCTATCTCGAGCAGACTGGACAAGTCAAACAAACACGTTTGTGGATGGAAAGCACGTTTGAACAGAATTTTAATCAGCTCATTGACTGGACACAAACCCATTTCCGCACGCTACCCAACAAAGAGCATCGCGCTATAGCAGGCCTATCAATGGGTGGTTTTCATACCATGCACACAGCGGCATTGCTCAACCAGTCGTTTGACTATGTAGGTATTTTCTCTGCATTGTATGTCCCACATATGGGTCAGCCTCATAGCGAGCGCACATTGGAGATCAGCGCATTGGCATTGTCCGATAAACCAGCTTACCAACAGACGGAAGCGCTGTTGCAACAACAGTTTGCCGATGCACCACAACTCTACTGGATTGCCTGTGGTAAAGAGGATTTTTTGTATGAGGATAATGTGATCTATCGTCAGTATTTGGATGAGAAGCAGTATCCATACGAATACCACGAATCCGAAGGCGGACACAGTTGGAAGAACTGGATGGATTACCTCACCATCTTCGCCCAACGGTTGTTTAAGTAAGTAGATTATCTAAAATATCAATCGCCACTTATGTCCGAATATTAGACATAGGTGGCGATTTTTTTTAACATTGCCATTTATGTTTTTGACATAAGTGGCTTTTTTATTTGCAAGAATGAAAAATAATTTGTAATTTTGCAGGCGAATCCTACGCTGGAGGGAGCATGTCCCGCGAAAAGCGTTTTGCGAGTTCCTTTATGGGTAGGTTTCGGACATATTAACTAGCGTTTATTGACGCTTTGTGTTTGGCTAAACGAAACTTCGCAACTTTCTGTTTATTAGAGTCGAAATCAAAGTTAACAGTAAATGCCTATGGGTATGACTATATCCATACTATGCTTGTAATAGGTGTAGTGTGTTGTCATATCAGCGTAGGTTTCCTGTTGTTTATTTGACTCTAAGGGCAATGCGAAGGCCTCGTTTAGCGAATAGCAACACGAGGTCTGCGCTTTTTGTGTGTATCATATTTCAGGACGAGACTAATATTAATAACTAATTAAGATAGTGAAAAAACTTTTTACACTTTTCCTTGCCCTCGTGGCAACCACCGCCCTCTGGGCAGAGGATTTCGAAGTTAATGGTATCTATTACAACATCCTCACAGACAAAACCAATGAAGTAGAGGTGACCTTCCGTGGTTCGGAAGATTATTCATACGACAACGAATACTCCGGCTCCGTCACTATCCCCAAAACCGTTACCTACAATGGCACGACCTACAGCGTAACGAGTATTGGAAATTATGCGTTCGTTGGTTGCTCTAGTTTGACCTCTATCACCATCCCAAACAGCGTGACAGAGATTGGACGGGCTACGTTCGATGGTTGCTCTAGTTTGACTTCTATCACTATCCCTAATAGCGTAACGAGTATTGGATATAGGGCATTCGCTTATTGCTCTGGTTTGACTTCCATCATTATCCCTAATAGCGTAACGAGTATTGGAGAGTGGGCGTTCCTTGGTTGCTCTGGTTTGACTTCTGTTGTTGTCGAACAAGGCAATGCTAAATACGACAGCCGCGATAATTGCAATGCCATTATCGAAACAGCTACGAACACATTGATTATAGGTTGTCAAAACACAACTATCCCTAATAGCGTAACGAGCATTGGAGAGTATGCGTTCGGCGGTTGCTCTTCCTTGAAATCTGTGACCATCCCTAATAGCGTAACTAGTATTGGAAATGCAGCGTTCTATATTTGCTCTGGTTTGACCTCTGTTACCATCCCTAATAGTGTAAAGAGTATTGAAGATTATGCGTTCTATTATTGCTCTGGTTTGACTTCTATTACTATCCCTAATAGTGTAACGAGTATTGGATATGGTGCGTTCGAGTGGTGCTCTGGTTTGACTTCTATTATAGTAGAAGACGCTAATTCGACATATGATAGCCGCGAAAACTGCAATGCTATTATTGAAACAGCAACTAATACATTGATTGTTGGTTGTCAGAATACTATCATCCCTAATAGCGTAACGAGTATTGAAGATAAGGCGTTCGCTGGTTGCTCTGGTTTGACTTCGATCACTATACCTAATAGCGTAACGAGTATTGGATATTATGCGTTCGAGTATTGCTCTGGTTTGACTTCTGTTACTATCCCTAATAGTGTAACAATGATTAGAAGTTCTGCGTTCAATTCTTGCACAAGTTTGACTTCAATCACAATCCCTAATAGCGTAACGCGTGTTGGAAATCATGCGTTCTATAATTGCTCTGGTTTGACCTCTGTTACCATCCCTAACAGCGTAACGAAGATTGGAGATTATGCGTTCTCTAGATGTGAAAGTTTGACTTCTATTACCATCCCTAATAGCGTAACGAGTATTGGAGGTAGTGCGTTCGAGAATTGCTCTAGTTTAACTTCCATCACTTCTTTAGCAGAAGTACCACCTACATTAGGATCTAATGCTTTCTATAATGTATCAACGCAAATATCTGTATATGTGCGATGTGGTACTGTATCTGCGTATCAATCAGCAAAAGGTTGGAAAGCGTTTACCAATATCCAAGGAGTAGCTGAGTATTCTATTGCAGTTGGTGTAAACGATAGCATTATGGGTACTTCCCAGGTGGATTACAATAAATGCGAAGGTGCTCAAATCTCTGCTACCCCTAACTATGGCTTCCACTTTGTTCAATGGAGCGATGGTATTACCGACAACCCTCGTACTTTAGAACTTACACAAGATACTATTCTAACTGCAGAGTTTGCAATTAATCAATACAGCATTACTACTACTTCCTCTCACACGGAGCGTGGTACAACACAAGGCGATACGACAGTCAATTATCTGGAATACACAACCATCTCTGCTACCGCCAACTATGGTTATCACTTCACGCAATGGAATGACGGAAATATAGACAATCCACGTACAGTACAAGTGACAGGAGATACGACTTATATTGCCGAATTTGATAAGAATATCTACACGATTACTACCTATTGGGATAATCAAATGGGTTCTGTCAGTGCACCAGACAGTGCAGAGTACTTGGATCAAGTTACCATCACAGCCACACCTATTTATAGGTACCACTTTACTCAATGGAGCGATGGTAATACCGACAACCCACGTACCCTTGTCTTAACACAAGATACGATATTGACCGCAGAGTTTGCCGTGTCTTATTCTGGTCAATGTGGTGATAACTTGTATTGGGCTTATGATGAGGATTGCAAGAAGATTTCCATCACAGGATCGGGTGATATGTATGATTACACCAAATCAACCCAACCATGGTTGTTGTTCCAAGAGCAAATAACTGAGGTTACTACTTCTAACACTACCACTAGCATCGGTACTTCTGCCTTTGAGGGATGTGTTCGTTTGGGTAAAGTAAGCTTGGGTTATGGCATGGAGAATATCGCTGCAAATGCTTTTGCAGAGTGCAAACGCCTCTACGACGTATACGTCTTTGCATCTTACCCTCCATTTGCAGAAGAGTCATCATTTGCTAACTACAATGTCTATTTGTATGTTCCATGCGAGAACCAACGAGATTACGTATTGGATGTGGTATGGGGTGAATTTAAGTTTATTGAGTGTATCGGTGCAGAATCAGACGAAACAGGTGGCGATGATGTTTCAGTCACCCCAGGTTCTAACGACGTGACCATCACTTGGCCAACCGAGGATGAAGCTGACACCTATAGCATCGTGATCACAAAAGATGGTGAGGTGTTCTGCACATTGACTTTCAATAACAATGGTCAACTTGTGAGCATCGCCTTTGCTCCTGGTCGCGAGGGTAATCATCCAGCACAATACGCAGAAGCTGCTGCTAATGGTTATCGCTTCACCGTAACAGGATTAAAGGAAGGCACTAAATATGGTTACAATCTGGATGTGAAAGACTCTAATAACCAAACTATCCAGTCTTATGAGGGTGAGTTTACAACAATGAGCGATGTGACAACCGATATGGATAATATTAAATCAACAACCAATGTGCAAAAACTCCTTCGCAACGGTCAGCTGTTGATCATCCGCGATGGAAAGACTTACAACGCGCAAGGTGCTGCGCTATAGGACGGCACGAAGTGCCTATGGGACGCCCTAATGGGCTATGGGCGATTGGCTATAGGCATGAGAATAGCAAGCGTGGGCAGAGATGTCCACGCTTGTTGTTAAAGGATAGTTAACCTATAATTAAGAAAACGACATGTGGCGGAAGTGGCAAAATGTAAGTGAGGTTATTGAGGGTTTCGAGGTTTTGAAATTCTATAAAACCTCGATAACCTCAATACTATCATTCTATATTCAAAGAATATGTACATTGATTTTCAGGGAGAAAGATTTTCGCAAAGGATTTCTACGGACTTTTTGTATGACTCTTAGATTTGTCCGCAGAAAGTCCGTGAGACTTCATTGAATAACTATGAACTATGAGTGATAAGTGATGAGTAAGAGCAAGTTATATACGACGCACCATTCTTATATGATAGTGCGCAAACTGCGAAAAGTGCGAAATTGGTATCTAGGTTTTTAGGATTGGTTTGCGCACTTTTCGCAGAAATCGCAGTTGCACAAAGTATAATCTTCTCCGTTACCATCCCATGCTTATCTATGCATATCCTTGGGGACGGCACAAAGTGCCTACTGTTTAGTGGTTAGAGGAATTCTCGCAGACGGAACTGCGATAGCATAACTGACGTCGGGTAAGCATCATAAGGGATCAATTGCATAAGCAAGAGATATGAATCACATACTAATCTCATACTAATCACATAGTGAAGGTAGCATATGAACCCGTCAAGAACCCGTAATTGACAGGGGGATGATTATAACTCTTTCAGTTCCTCAGGGATGACTGGAGTGGCACCCGATTTGGTGCAGACATAGCCTGATACTTTTACCGCGATGCGGTGGGCGTCCCTCAAACTCTTGCCAAGAAGGATAGAAGCGATAAAAGAAGCAGTGAAACTATCACCTGCGCCGACGGTGTCTTTTACTACAACCTTATTAGTAGGCAAATGGGACATTTCATCTCGTGTAAAAACAGTACTACCCTCGGCTCCACAAGTAAGAATAAGCATGTCTAAGTCATAAGCTTGCATGATTTGACGGCAACTGTTTTCCTTGTTTCTATCCGTATGGTTGAACATCTGCTGCAAGATGTGCAATTCTTCTTCGTTGATTTTTACGATATTGGCTTTTTGTAGCGAAGTGGTGATGATTTCTTCTGAATACCAGTTCTGGCGTAGATTGATGTCGAAAATGCGTAGTGCGTCTGCGGGCATCGCCTCCAAAAAGGCATAGAGAGTTGCGCGAGTGACAGAATTGCGTTGTGCCAATGAGCCAAAACATATAGCTTGGGTTTGAGCTGCAATTTGCAACACATCTTCCGAGAGAGGGATATAATCCCAAGCCTTGTTCTCAAGAATCTCGTATTGAGGAATACCATCTGTGTTGATGACATTCACCACCCCTGTTTCTTGTGGCAGATGCGCAAGTTGATAGGGTAGTTGTTTCTCTTGAATCGCTTGTTCTAGCTTGCGACCCAAATCGTCCTTTCCAATAGCTGAAATAATTAGACTGTTAAGGCCAAACTGCTTGGTGTGATACGCAAAGTTAAATGGCGCACCGCCGAGTTTATACATTCCTTCTTTCATGAGAAAATCCCAAATGACTTCTCCGAATCCTACGACATAGTTGTTGTTCATAAAGGTAAAGATTTTTGGTTTAGGACGCAAAGTTACACAAATAATTTGATATGTGCAAGAAGATTTAAAAATTCAAGAATTTAAGGATTTAAAAATTCAAAAGTTCAAATTGTTTTCTGCCAAAATGTCAGTCTTATGTCATATATGGTCTTTGGCACGGAGTTTGTTCTTTGTGCAGCAGAGCTGCGTTGTGAGTCCCGTCGGGACGTTACATGTATTTGACGTTACATATCCTTCGGACGTTACAAGTCTTCGACGTTGTTAGGTTAACATAAATAACGCGGCAAAGCCGCATGTAACGCGCAGCATGTAACGCGACAAAGTCGCATAAAACGTCGCTCTGCGACAGATAACGTGAGTATTAACGAACAAAAAATATATTATGAAGATTCAACCATTAGCTGACCGCGTATTGGTAAAACCAATGGCAGCAGAAGAGAAAACTATCGGCGGTATCATCATCCCTGATAGCGCAAAAGAGAAACCACTCCGTGGCGAGGTAATCGCTACCGGCGAGGGAACAAAAGACGAGAAAATGCTCCTATCTGAGGGCGATACCGTACTATACGGCAAGTATGCTGGCACCGAACTAGAGTTCGACGGCGAAAAGTACCTTATCATGCGCCAAAGCGATGTTTTGGCAATTTTGAAGTAAGCAAAATTGCGTTACAAGTCCAGAGGACGTTACATGTCTTCGACGTTGTTAGGTTACATGTCCTACGGACGTTAATCGCAAAGATAACGCGGAAGAGCCGCATGTAACGCGTAGCATGTAACATAAATAACGCGGCACAGCCGCATATAACGTGAGTAAAACGAACAAAGAAAATGGCAAAGAATATTTCATACAATATCGAGGCGCGTGATGCCCTCAAACGTGGCGTTGACCAACTAGCCAACGCAGTCAAAGTAACCCTCGGCCCTAAAGGTCGTAATGTAATTATCGACAAGAAGTTTGGTGCGCCACACATCACCAAAGATGGTGTCAGTGTAGCTAAGGAGATCGAACTCCAAGATGCAGCTGAGAACCTCGGTGCACAACTCGTGAAAGAAGTGGCATCTAAAACCGGTGACCAAGCAGGTGATGGTACCACCACCGCTACCGTTCTCACACAAGCTATCGTGGGTGTAGGTCTTAAAAACGTAACCGCTGGGGC
>JAFZEQ010000021.1 GCA_017560605.1 Paludibacteraceae bacterium | reverse complement strand
TCGTAGCTTGTGCTGCGATCGAACAAATCATCAAAAGAATAAGTAATAGATTTTTTTTCATGATTATAGCGTTATTTTTCAAATCGAGCACAAAGGTACGACATATATCTAGAATAACCAAGCATTACTCTGATATTATTGATATAATATCTATGCTAACGTTTGCAGGGATTCATTGATATCGGTTAATGGCGGTGAATGTCGGTGAGTATTTTTATGTCTCCTGCTCGCTTCGCTCATGAAATCTAAATAAATCTTATTTACTCACTTCGCTCGCCTAAGTACTCTGTAATAGATTACCACCGCTCCGCTCGTTGATGCTCAAAAACCATCAACTACGCCATCGCTCAATCTTACAAAATAAAAGCAACTATCGACTCTGAATAGTCGTCGAAATGTTTACCGCTACATTCTATAAGATTCAGCGGTCACGTTTTGGATGTTCCCAAAATGTGGAGCGGTGGCAATTTATTTCGGAGAACGTTATTATGGGTGGATATTAGCGCAATAAGATTTTATAAGATTTCTCGAGCAGCTCTGCTGCGAGTAGGAGCTATCTTGCCTCTAAACTAACTACTACACCCTTTAACCGCTTAACCGCGAAGCCTTCACCGAGGCATAGCCTCCTTCACCGCGACTACGTCGCCGTCACCGCATCTCCGATGCCTTCACCCCTTCACCCAAACTCTATCAGCAGGATGGAAATCATGTAGCTCTAACACGCCATCTTCTAGCAGCGTCTTAAGGTGCTTAATAACCGTTCTTTGCGTCATCTTGCGATGCTTGGCAATATCCTTTATACGATATCCCTGGTGTAGCAACGTCATCGTCTGGAAGGTTGTAGCATTGACTCTAGACTTGCGTTGAGTGGTATAGATAGTCAAGGAAGGCTCTTTGTACTTGTATGTCTTACGTGCCTCAAAGTAGGCCTCTACGCTGACCTGCTGTGCCATCTGCGCTTGCAAGTAGGCTTTGCGCGAGAGCGCAGCGTAGATATCCAAAAGGTTTTGTTTAAGTTGTGCAGCGTCCGACTGGTTGTTGCTACGCAATGGACAATCCGTCATGGCCTTCAGCAACTCATATATTTTAGGCGCATAGTACTGACTAGCTGCCAACAAGCGTTCTTGGAGTTTGTCCAACTGGTCGTTATACATCAGTTGGTGTATCTGTTGTTGAAAGCGCTCCCCTACTCCATGCCAATCCAGCAAAGGTGTTATTAGGTCGGAGAAATATTCATTTGGAGGTATCTGCAACGAGGTCATATTGTTGGCCATGCGTTGCAAGGCATAGAGCTGCTCGGTGTGCTCACGGAAGTCAAACAACGCACAGAGTAACATGGTCAAATACTCTTTTTGCGCCGGTTGAAGGTTCTCTTCTATCGTTTGTATTGAGTCCTGCTGATCGGTAAACTGCAACACCTCTCGTGCATTAGTCAGTGCTCGTGTGGGTATAGGAGTGAGCAGCGTCAAGCCCTCCAGACTGCGACATCGCGAGAGAGCCACATACACTTGTCCTGCGGCAAAAGCATCTTCTGCATCGATAACCAGTTGGTCGAAGGTCAATCCTTGTGCTTTGTGAATAGTGATAGCCCATGCTAGACGCAAAGGGTAATGACTGAACGTGCCTATGATCTCGGTCTGCACTTGGTCGCTGCCCGAGTCGGCATTGTAGCGTATGTTCTCCCACACCTCATTATGCACATTGACCTCTGTACCGTCATCGCATAGCACATTGATCGCCTGCTTAGAGAGCGATGTGACCACGCCAAGCTTGCCGTTGTAGTAGAGTTTATCGGTCGAAGAATCGTTCTTGATGAACATCACCCGTGCACCCACTTTGAGTGTCAATTGTTCATCAACGGGATACATCGATTCGGGGAAAGTATCGGTGATGGTCGCCTTGTAGGTATGCTCTTTGCCTGTCAGCGCATCCATCTCACGCTGATTGATAGCATCCACTTTGCTATTGTGGGTAGATAGCGTTATCGCCTCTCCTGAACCCCTGAACTCCTGAACCCTCCCATTCAGCACTTGCAACGACTCTGGCGTAAGCTCATTATTGCGCACCTGATTGAGGATAGTGACAAAGTCTTGATTCGTTTGTCGATAGACATGCTCAAACTCTATATAGACTGGTCTGAGTTCACGGAATACGCGTGCTTGGAAGAAATATGGCCCTTCGTAATAAGGCTGTAGCAAGCGCCACTCCTCTTCTCGCACTACTGGCGATAACTGAAACAGGTCGCCGATAACCAGCAGTTGCACGCCACCGAAGGGGATAGTAGGACGATGCTTAAAATGACGAAGAACAGCATCTATGGTATCAAGCAAGTCGGCTCGCACCATACTGACCTCATCTATGACTAGCAGTTCGAGGTTGCGTAGCACCCGTTGCTTGTTGGCACGCATCTGCATCTCGGCAAAGAGTTGTCGTCGTGCTTCTTCGGTTGGTAGGAATAACTGCGGTGGCAATTGAAAGAGCGAATGAATGGTCACGCCTTCGGCATTGATAGCAGCCACGCCCGTAGGTGCCACCACAGCCATTTGCTTGGGGCACTCTTCTTTTAGACGTCGCAGAAAGGTTGTTTTGCCGGTACCTGCTTTACCCGTCAGAAAGATACAACGATTGGTATGCTGTACGTAGTGATATGCTAGTTCTTGTGAGGTCATAAATGTACTTCTCTTCCGATAGTGTAATAGACATGTGTACTATCAGCATGTTCTTGTCAAATTGGTTACAAAAGTACTTATTTTTGCTGATATTGGCAAGAAAATAACAATATTTTTCTATTTTAAGATTTCCATGGTTTGTACTTAGTCTTTTTCGCGACCACTATAAGACATCCATGGGACATCCTCGGCACATCATCGGCTCTCATAATCCCATACCCTTGCAATACCCTTGCAATACGTATTCCTATCCTATGCTTATCCATTCGGTATCCTTTCGGTATCCCTTCGGAGTGCTAATGGAAAAACAAGTATGAGCTATGAGTGATGAACTATGAGTTATAAGCAAAGAGTTGTCACATATCATTTCTTAACTATAGGTTAACTATAGATTAACAAACCCTTGCTATTATTTTTAAAATATACAAAAGAAAGGTGACAAATCCTAAAATTTATCACCTTTCGTATAGAGTTTTTCAATATGATCAATCCTCGCCTACATGAAGTTGGCGGATGGATTTGGCCACGTTCAAGAAGTGGTCAGCGATATTATCTCACAAATTTATTACCGTTTTGAATAATAATACCACGATAGCTCTTATCTACTGGACGACCCAAGATGTCATACATTGGCTCATTAGTATTCAATACTGGACGGGTGAGTGTTTCTACTCCACTTGTGGTTGATTCCCAAATAGCATATACAATACCATCGTATCCAACTGGCAAGACAGTCAATGCAGCACCTGCACCAGAGGCATTGTTGTACCAACCAACGAAAGTATCATTTTCTTTGGTAGGAGTTGGGATAGTATATGGTGAGCCTACAATCTTGCTAGGCAGTTCCACTTCAATTACAGTTGTTTCACCACTTCCACCATGCGCCTCTTGGTATTTAGATCCCCATTTCTCTGGTTTACCAGCCTCGGTAAAATCTGCTGAAACAGGGTATGCTGTGTGTTGTGTGCAATTGAAGAATGCCCACAAGTTCCAACGCCACAACGCTTCAGAACCCATCTCTTTTCCCTGTGCAATGACAACTGCATAGATATAGTGACCTAACCATGCAAATTCAGACTCTTGATCGAGCAAGATTTTTACCTCCGGATCAAAATCAGTAGGCCAGAAAGAGGTTAGATTCTCCATCGTTTGGTCATAGCGCTCTACCTCGTAGTACTCATTGAAGTACGCCTTGAAGTCTTCCCATAATTCCTCATTGGTTGGCACATCTACTACATTGACTTCTTGTAGCACTTTACCACCGTTGAGTACCCATGTAACTTTAGTTTCACGCCAAATAGCATAAACAGTTCCCTTGTATCCCACAGGTAGTTGTGTTAGGGCATTGCCAGTACCATTAGGATTGTCGTACCAACCGAGGAAAATGTATCCCTCTCGAGTAGGTGTTGGGAGGGTATAAGGTGCGCCTGTGATCTCCTTAGGTAATGTACCTGCTACAGTACCGCCATTTAGTACCCATTTCACATCGGCATTCGCCTCAACCCAGATGGCATAGAGTGTACCCTTCCAACCAGCAGGGATGCTAGTGAGAGGAGTGCCGGTACCGTTAGGATTATCAAACCAACCTACGAAGTCGTATCCCTCTTTAACAGGTGTAGGCAATGTGTAGGTAGAAGTTACTGAATAAGGTAGATCTGCACTTTGACCAGTGGCTATTTGATAAGCTGTACCCCAAGCCTCTGGTTTACCTGCGGTAGTAAAGTCTGTACCCGCTGCACCATGTTGTCCTGCAGCTGCATTAAAGAATGCGTGCACGGCCCATCGCCAAGCTCCTTCATTAGCATTAGCCATATCGGTAGGCAAGGCCACACCTTGGGACGAAGCTACCGACAAGATATAGTCACCCAACCACTTGTAGGTAGAAGAAGCATCCGTCATGATCTTTTGCATGAGAGAAGGAGCAAAAGTAGAGACTTTGTCAATGGTTTGCTCAGCACGATTGAGACCATAGTAGCTATTGTAGTATGGCATAAATTCAGCCCAGAGTTGTTCGTTGGTTGGCACATAACCGCCTGGCACAATACCGCCATTGAGTTCCCATGTGATATCTTTGGTAACAGGATCGCCAGGATCGGTACCTTGTCCAGGAGTCAAGAATATCTCTGGATAAACGGTTCGGTCGGCATAAACGGTGATGCTACCAGTATAGTCTTTATAACCATTGGCGTGTACAGATATTGAGTAGGTACCTGGCTTGAGATTCTCAAATAAGAATACACCATTATAGTTATTATCAGTGGTGTAGTAGTCTTGATTCTTGAGCATACGTTTGACGTATGGGTAGCAGTTACATTTGACTATATTGCCTTGTGGATCACGGAGTACCACTTTAGCTCCATTGATAGGTTTGAACTCGTCGTAGCGACCTGGCATAGGGATGTAGTATGAATGTGAGAACATCTCGGTCATACTACGAACATATCCCATAACGTAGCCTACTGTCTCACCGCTGTAGCCATAGTAGTCCATAATGCCGCGGAAATAGCGTACGCCCTCTTGGCGGCACCAATCTGGGTTCAACGCACGGTGGCGAGCAGGACTATAGGTATGGAAGTATCCCTCGGTCAAATAGCCGTGTACACTGTGATTCAAGGCACCTAGGGTATAACCATAGAAATCACTAGAGCCTCTCACATTAGGATTGGATGGAGAATAATAGGTAGTTGGTTCAGGACCATCCTCATCGTCAAAGATCTCGTAGAGACGCATGATAGAGCTATATGCCATATCTTCACTCGCCCAGTTGGATGGAGCACCGTCATAGCCTTTGTAGATATACAATGGGTAGTTAGCAAAACTACCATCATATCCTTCAGGACCGGCATTTGAGTGAATGGAGATATAGTGTGTAGCACCCCACCATTCGGCTTCTTCACCGAGGTCGAGCAATGGTTTGTCGATTGACTCATCGCCATATACATATGGATAAGGACCATTCTCGGTACGAGACATGAGTGTTTGTAATCCAGCTGCTTGTAGTTTCTCGTTGAGGGCGAAGCCTTTCCAGAGGTTGGTGTTAGACTCCCAGAATCCAAGGGTATCACCTATGGCATGGGTTACGGTAGCCATATTGCGGCTCTCTGATCCCCAGTCGCCGTGACCAGGGTTGATATATACACGTTGCGCTTGGGCAGTGAAGAGCATACCCAACGCAAAGATTGCTAGTAAAATACGTTTCATATTTGATGGAATTTTAGACCGTTTCACTGTTAGATGTTAGATCACTTCGTTGTTAGATGTTAGATCTTTGAGTCCAACAGCCGCTGAGCGGTGATCTAACAGGAGAAGCCGGTCTGACTTCTAACAGCCGTAGGCGGTCTTTATTTAGTTTTATTTTACAGTCATCAAGAACAGTTCACCCTTGGTATTTGTGTAAGCAATTTTTCCGTTTGCCACGTGTGGGAAGATAGCCATTTGACTTTTCTCAACGAGCACTTGGCTCTTGCCGTCCAAGGTGTAAGCCACGATACCAGAAGCGGTCACTTGCTCGCCATTGTCGTCGTAGTCCATAGCCACCAAGGTATTGTTGTCATACCATTGTGGTGCATGGCAACGACTAGTGAGGAAACGCACATTCTTGCCCTCTAAGTCGCAGACATAGCATCCCTTGCCTGATACACGGTAAACAATATGTTTGTTATCTGGTGATACTTTGGCATCTATATAACGCTCGTTAGCGCCGCTAGGAGTCAGCACGATGTTTTTGCCATTGCGCACCAATACAATATGAAGATCGGTGTTGATAGTGATATCCACTTTAGCTGACTTATCCACCAATTCGGTCATACCGACTTGAGCTTTAGCTTGCAAAGCGCGTTGGTTAGATACTAGGCTGTGTTGGTAGATGTTGCTAAGGGTGATTTTGTTAGCATCCATCGTTTTCTCGCGATATACGATATTTTTGCCATCTTTGCTAATCTTCACTGCCCATCCAGCACCTACACCTTCGCTGATCACTTTTTTGGTTTGAGTAGCCAAATCATAGCGCACTAACCCTTTGTCGTAACTGTCGGTCAAAAGGATATAATCCCCCATAGGGCTGAATCCTGCCACCTTCCACATAGTACCTTGTTCAGCAGGTAATTTTTGCGTAGAAACCACTTCAAGTATCTGCGCATTAGCAAACATGGATAATGCACATGCTGCTAGGAATAAGAATGTTTTTTTCATAAGATTAATATATGTTTTTCGTTATTTTATACGTGTACCCATGAGGTCATACATCACACCATCACGGACTATGACAATAGTGCCGTTGTATAGCATCTTATATGCTTCTGTTTGATAGGTGTTGTATATCTCCTCAAAGCCAGCAGGAGTGGACTTAACAATTGAAATCATTGAACGCTTAGGTAAATTCTGGGCATCTGCCAATTCGAAATATGCACGATTAGCCATCATCATTCCTGTACTAGATGCAGTAGCCAAACGATTGTTTGCAACCAAGAATAATATTTTAGGATCTTCTTGTATTTCTACCGGACTAGTTATTCCATGGAAAGTAGCAAGACTATTTGTTGGTTTAATGCTAGTTCCTTGAACCGAGTTGGCATCTTGGGTGAACACATCTGACAATATAACAGGTTTCATGATGTCTTGTGCAGGTTTAATGAGATATGGCACACCTGCTACCATTGTATCTGCTTCTTGGAAGGTCAGTTCTTGGAAGAGTAGTTTGAGCATATCCTCACCACCTACTTTCTCCATCTCTGTTCCTACGAATTTCAGCACACTTGCATCTTCGTATGGTGTTCCTTCTAAAGTGTTAATACCGAAAGGTAGGCAAATGGTATTGTACATTCCGGCTTGCAGATTGCGATAAAGTTCTACTGTTTCGTATGCTGTATTAGGTTCTGCGATAGACATACATTGGTCATCCTCCACTAGACTTGGGACACGATGGCTATAGCGTGCTGGTACAGTGATGTTGTTTTCTGCCTTAGGCATGGTGTAGATAGTCACCATGTGTTGGTCTCTGCTGTCGTTGTAGGTTTCACCGATAGTGGCTACCAAGTTGCCTGCATAATCAAAGTTAAGAGTAGTGATAGTAGGGATATCCCACTCACCAGTTGTGTTAGAATCATCTGCTACAATAGGATAATCGCGTTTGTTTGTCAATGTTGGGGTGTTTTCACTCCACTTTATGTCGAATAACATAATGTTACCCGTTCCGCCTACCATCGCTAACAGAGTCTCATCCTTGTTTACTGCAATGGCAGAACCAAAAGAGCCATGAATCAACTCGTTATCTCCAAAGATTCCGCCTACTGACGAATCTAGTGATTTCGAAAATATAGTAGGATCACCTTTTGTTGGATAAAACGTCAAAGATGGGTCAGAAATTACATTCTTGTCCTCCTTTCGCAATTGGCATACCCATGCACCACGGCTAGTTCCGACGATAGAATAATCGGTAACATCCGTATTAACATAAGTTTGTAAGCCATCTTGTTGGTTTGGGAAATGCTTTAAGTCGGTATGTTGGAATGATGGGTTATTATTCATCAAATCATAGGTAAAGAATCCTTTCGTTACTCCATTAGGATCATCAGTTATATGGGCATTGTGCATTAGATACAATTTGGCATTATCTGGAGAGAAACCATTCTTATTGTCTCCATCTTCGGTCCAATAGATGTGTGCGCCTGTTGAACCACTACCGACCACGGTGCCATTCATTTTCCATTCGCCATTTTCGTAGTCACACCCCTCAAAGAAGTTGGTGATTTGTTTGGTATGTGGGTCCATCATGAATACACCGCCGTAGGATGATCCATTGTCGGTGAGATAAACTGTACCATCAGGTGCTACGGTAGGACGGAAGATGACCTCAAAGCCGCCTTGTGTAGCATCGGTTGGTGTGTGATCAGGTTGTCCTCCTTGAGGAGGTTCTTGTTTGCCACCTCCACCTTGAGGTTGTCCATCACGAGGAGGTTCTTGTTTGCCACCGCCGCTTTTAGGTTGTCCGCCACCTTGAGGTTGTCCGCCACCTCCTTGAGGAGGTTGCTGTCCATCACCACCTTGAGGTTGTCCGCCACCTCCTTGAGGAGGTTGCTGTCCATCCCATCGAGGGTGTTGTTGTCCGTCGCCATTAGGACGAGAATCTCCTGGACGAGGACGATGAGGACGATGACCTTCTGCATCCTTACCTCCATCACGCGCATAGCCTTGCTCTGGCACTAGTCGCCAAATTCCGCCATAGGTCTTCTCCATGTTGCCATATCCATGTGATTGCTGACTTGCTACCCAAATGCTGCCAAAGAAATCCGATTCTGGACTATTGTCGATGGTAGCATATGCAGTATTGAATGGATTAGAGCGGAAAATCTCGGCGAATAGAGTGCTTGGTCGTGCTTCCAAATATACCTCCCATAAGAAATCACGACCTACTATAAGTTCACCAAGAGCAGGAATATCCTCGGCATTTAAGACAACGGTATTTTTTCCTTGCCAGAGATAGTTGATCGTGTATTCTCCAATAGGTTCTTCATTCATATTGTAGAATTTCAACTTACCTGCCGTTGGTTGGGTATTGGCATAGAATGAGAATTCGAACGCCATCTTTCCTGTTAGGTACTTATAATTGAGGTCGTATGCCACGATACAAGGTACTGGCTCTTGCCAAATAGCATATATGGTACCAGCAGAACCCGCTTTTAGTTCAATGATAAGATCGCCTTCTCCCTTAGGGTTATCGTACCATCCTTGGAAAGTAACGCCCTCTTTTTCAGGAATAGGAATGGTGTAATCCGTTGCGATTGTTGTAGGGAGGTTTATTTCCGTATAGAAGTCTGTAGATATATTTTTGTCACTCGCGTTATCCGATGCGTACTTTCTCCAGCTCTTAGGTTGACCAGCTACAGAGAAATCAACAGAGATTGTTTTTTTATCAGAAGTATTATATGTATAAGTTGTACAATTAAAAAATGCCCATATAACCTTTCCCCACCATTCATTACTCAAGTTTATATAACTACTATTTCCTCCCGCAGCAGTCTCAGTTTTCTTCCAAAGATAATCTCCAAGCCAACAATATCTTTTATTAGTTGGGTTAGTACTTTCTATTAACATGTAATAAGCTTGTTTACCAGACACGTTATTAGAAGGATCGTTCCATATTGCAAGAAAAGCGTTTTCATCTAGTGGATTATTTAAATCATAAGAATGAATCTCATTAAAAACACTACAGAAGTCTTGCCACAACCAATCGTTGCTAGGATATACATGTCCGCCATTGAGTTCCCAAGTGACTGTCGTTACAGTGGCTTTCTCCCAAATAGCATATACAGTACCATTGTAGCCTTCAGACAAAGTGGTAAGTTTGTTGCCAGAGGTATTGTTGGTATCATACCATCCTAAGAAGTTATAACCCTCTTTCTCTGGCGTTGGGATCGTGTATGTATATGTAATTTGGTCTGGTAAGGTAATCGGAGTGTGGAATCTGCTGTCTGCTTCTTTTGCTTTCGCGAATGCTCGCCACACTTTAGGATCAACATTATTGAAAAAGTGTGCTAATGATTCTCTCCACCACGTCTCTCCACCAACACCACCATAGGCTGACCAAATATAATGTCCGAGCCACCAGTAATCAGAGACATTATAATCTGCATTTTGTACCAATATTTTACAATTTTGATCAAAGTTCTCTGTCCAAAAATCTAGGACATTTGTTATTGGTTGAGGTTCCTTGCTGATTCCATAATACTCATTAAAATAATTTTGGAAGTCCTCCCATAGCCATTGGTTATCGGGATAGACAACTCCTCCATTGAGTTCCCATCTGACAGAGGTGCTTTCCCAAATAGCATAGACTGTACCTTTGTAGCCCACAGACAGCGTTTCGAGTGCTGTGCCTGTACCTTCTGCGTTGGCATACCAACCGCGGAAGAGATATCCTGCTTTTGTAGGCGTTGGCAAGGTGTAATCGCTACCCTCAATCTTGGATGGCAAAGTACCATCTACCTTACCACCATTGAGCACCCATTTAACATCTACATTGATTTGAGGCTCGGTGCCTTGACCTTGCTCTAGGAAGATCTCTGGATAAACGGTTGCGTTAGCTGTGACTGTAACCGACATTTCCTTATCTTTATATCCATCAGCGTGTACCGTAAGCATATAAATTCCTGGTTGGAGATTTTCGAAGACAAAGATACCATTGTAGTTATTATCGGTAGTATAGTAGTATTTGTCAGAAAGTTTACGATCAACATGGCGGTAACATTCGGTGCGGATGATATTACCTTGCTCATCGCGGAGTACCACTTTAGCACCATTGATAGGCTTAAACTCATCGTAGGTGCCTGGCATTGGATTGTAGTATTCGTGTGTAAACATCTCTGTCAAACTACGCACACAGCCCATGATATATCCGACCTGCTCGCCTGATTTCTTGTAGTAATCTTGTATGCCACGGAAGTAGCGGATACCCTCTTGGCGGCACCATTCGGGGTTGAGCGCACGGTGGCGAGCAGGTTGGTAAGTGTGAAAATATCCTTCTACCAAATAACCTTGGTAGTTGTGCAATAGTGTACTTAAATTGTATCCATAAAAACTGATACTACCTCGCACATTATCTTCGTTTAATGCATAGGCACTATTGGGTTCAAAACCTTGTTCTATATTTGTGTCGTCTTTGTCGTTTCCAAACGCCTCAAAAAGTCGTGGCCATATAGCTAGCGCCATATTTCGTTCGTCTTGGAAACCCGCCCCATCGTATCCAGAGTGGATAATCAAAGGGAAGTTAACATTATCACCATCCACATTCGCATTGGAGTGAATAGAGATAAAATAGTCAGCCTCAAACAGATTGACTTCGGCACAAATATCCAATAACGGTTTGTCTATAGACTCGTCGCCATACACATATGGATATGGACCATTCTGTGTACGGGACATCATCACATCATATCCAGCACCTTCTAGCTTCTCTTGGAGAGCAAAGGCCTTCCAGAGGTTGGTGTTAGACTCGAAGAAGCCGAGTGTGTCATACGCAGCATAGTTAACAGTCGCCATCGGACGGCTATCTGGTCCCCAATCGCCATGACCAGGATTGATATAAACGCGTTGCGCAGTTGCTGACAACCATAAACAGCATACAAAAAAGGATAAAAACAGGTGTTTCATGACTAGATTAATCTTTACTATACGTATTGTATTTATCGATACAAAAGTCTAAATTTACAATAAGTTCAAATTAATTTGCAAAATTACGCTTTTTTTTTGAATTAAACAAATTATTTTTACATTTGTTCGGTAGAAATTATCAAAAGGTACATTTTAATGCTTTTTCTATTAAAAATGGAAGAACCTAACCCTAGCGCAAAGGTAGCGCAAAGGTAGCGCAAAGGTAGCTAAAGATATCCTCAAAAAATACAATAAAAAAGAGCACTTCCGTGAGGAAATGCTCTTTATAATAGATTATATGCAAATCATCAATCTTCGCCTACGTGGAGTTGGCGGATGGATTTGGCCACGTTCAAGAAGTGGTCAGCGATACGCTCAACGTCAGAAGCGAACTCTTGGTATACCTGACCCACACTAGCTGGATAGATACCATCCATCAAGCGTTGGAGGTGCATCTTTTCGATACGAGCGACCATCTCATCTACCTGATCTTCGTGTCGATTAACCTCAATAAGCGCATCAAAATCATGGTCCATATAGGTCTTCATAGTAGATTGATAGAGCGAACCTATCGTGTCACGCAACTGCTCTAGCTCATAGAGGAGGTCGGCGGAGAACTTCTCGTCGAAGTTCTTCAATAACTCGGCGTACTCAGTAACATTAACGGCATAGTCACCAATGCGTTCGAGGTCACCAATAGTACGTATAGCAGTAGCTAGATAACGATGATCCTCCTCGCTAATAGGAAGATTATTAAGCTGAACTATATATGGAATAAGGTTGCGGTTGAGATAGTTAAGCTGTTGCTCGTTCTCCTTAAACTCATCCATCTTAGAAAAATCAACTTTGGAAATAACATCCATGGAGAGATTGAAATTGTGGATAGCCACTGCCGCCATATTCTCAATCTCGAGTTTAACTTGGTTAACCGCAATAATAGGTGTACGGAGCATCTTGTCATCAACAAAGTGGAAGTGAGGTTGACCTTCGCCTATAGGTT
Organism: Paludibacteraceae bacterium; assembly: GCA_017560605.1. Next base: position 1,913 of record JAFZEQ010000021.1, on the reverse strand, counting down.
GGTCAACACGAGCTTTCTCAGGGAGCATATTGCAAACAAGGTTGACAAGATAATCTGTAAGAGGTAAAATAATGCAAACAGTCACACAGTTGAAGATGGTGTGGAACATAGCCAATTGCAATTGTGGAGCACCAGGGAAGATTGTCTCGAAGATGACTCCATAGTTCCAAGCACCTGATGTAACAAGATGCATAATCCATGCAGCAATAAGGAAGACGAAGACACCAAAGCAGTTGAAGAGCAAGTGAATCAAAGCAGTACGTTTAGCATTGAGACCTGATGTAAGACCAGCAATGATAGCTACCACGCAAGAACCGATATTAGAACCCATGGTGAGGTAAATGCCTTGGTTGAGTGAAATCAAACCTGTGACTGCCATGGTCAAAGCTATAGAGGTGACCACAGAAGATGATTGGACAATAGCTGTCAATATAGCACCAAAGAGTACAAGCATCAATGGGTGTTCGATGGAAGCGAGGAAGTCCTTGATTTCTTGCAACCCAGACAATTCCTTCATGGAGCCACTCATCAAACTGAGACCGACGAAGAGCATACCAAAGCCAGTGATAATACCGCCCCATGTCTTCCATATATCTTTCTTAGAAAAAAGTTCAATAAAGGCACCCAAGCCGGCGAAAGCGGCAAAAATGACCGTAGTAGAGATGCCTCCACCACTACTTAAACCGAGCGCAACGATCTGCGCTGTGACAGTAGTACCAATGTTAGCACCATAAATAATTGTGGCCGCTTGTGCCAGTGACATGATTCCGACATTAACGAAACCAATGACCATAACAGTAGTTGCACCCGAAGACTGGATAGCAGCCGTGGCTACTGTACCGATACCGACGCCCAACATGCGAGAGTTGGACATACGGGAAAACAGACTTTTGAGACGGGCACTGCTGGCTGTCTCCAAATTGGAAGACATCATCTGGCATGCCACCAAGAAAATACCAATACCTGCAATAAGCTGCAAGATGGCTTGAATTAGTACAGTTGCATCCATACTATAGTTTTGAAGTTCAGAAGTTTAGAAGTAAAGAAGTATAAAGGCTTGCACACGTATGTGCGCAAGCCTTTAAGTGATTAATTAGAAGTTGTCTTGTTGCAATTGGAAGTATGCTTGTGGATGTTTGCAAACAGGGCAAACCACAGGAGCATCTTGACCAATATAGAGGTGACCACAGTTACGGCATTGCCAGATAGCATCACCATCGCGGCTGAACACAAGCTTATCCTCAATGTTCTTGAGAAGCTTGAGGTAGCGCTCTTCGTGTGCTTTCTCCACTGCAGCTACACCTTCCATCATGATAGCGATCTCCTCGAAACCTTCTTCGCGAGCCTCAGCAGCCATACGTGGGTACATGTCTGTCCACTCATCGTTCTCGCCCTTAGCACCATCGGTGAGGTTCTCCAATGTAGAACCAATGCCGTGGATAAGCTTGAACCAGAGTTTAGCGTGCTCCTTCTCTTGCGCTGCAGTCTCCTCGAAGAGAGCTGCTATTTGCTCATAACCATCTTTCTTTGCTTTGCTAGCATAGTAAGTGTACTTGTTGCGAGCCATAGACTCACCTGCGAATGCCTCCCATAGGTTGGCTTCGGTCTTTGTGCCTTTAAGATCTTTCATATTCGTGTTAATTTAAAAGTTGTTATTACTAGTTTATTAGATGGGCTAGCTGCGCTAGTTCTACTAGTACTACTAGTGCTACTAGTGCTGCTAACTAATCTATATTATTCTTTTACAAGGTCTTTGCTACCTCGATTTGCTCGAAGGTCTCGATGAGGTCGCCTTCTACGATATCATTGTAACTCTTGATGCTCAGACCGCACTCCATGTTGAGACCAGCCTCCTTGATATCATCCTTGCCATGCTTGAGGGAAGACAACTCGCCAGTATGGATAACGATACC
>JAFZEQ010000020.1 GCA_017560605.1 Paludibacteraceae bacterium | reverse complement strand
GATCTCAAGGACCTTACCCTCACTCAAACACGTAGTGGCGTGACTTATACCGCCAAACTCCTAACAGTAGATCGTTACTTGGAGATCTGTAAAGAGCACAACATTTTCCCTATCATCGAACTTAAATGGGCTAGTGGTATCAACAACAACGATATGAGCTGGTTCCCTAAATTGTATGCTTTGATTCAAAAACACGATATGGTAGACAAGGCATACATCTTGACTTCTATGCAAAAATCATTGGAGTATGTACGCACCAACTATCCTGCACTCAAATGCCAATTCCTTTGCTACGAGGTAACAGAAGCTCGCTATGAGTGGTGCAAACAATGGGGTATCAATCCTAGTGTACAAACAGGTGGTTTGTCTAAATACATGGCTCGTAAATGCCACGATGCTGGTATGGAAGTAGCATGCTGGACTGTTAACAGCGAGGCTAGCTACCTTCAACACGGCGAACTAGGTTGTACAACAATGACTTGTGACTACCTTGTGCCAGGAGATATGCCAGAGTTGGAAGAAGTAGATTGGGAAGCACTCTCCCCTACTCAACCTGTTGATACATTGTACATTACCGAGCTGTTCAATCATACAGAGACTGCAGGTACATTGCCAGAGGGGTTTCCTACAACCTTAGGAGGTGACTACACTCAAGCACAACAAGCTGCTTGGATAGATGGTTTGTTTTATGTAGCTGATTACAACAAAGATAAAGTTATTTGCGTAGATACAGCAGGTGTGGTGACCGACCCTAATATCCCATCTCTCAACCATGGTATCTGCCGTGACGATGCAGCCAACTTGATTCTACACACTTCAGCAGATGTGAAAGTTCCTACCCAATTGACTGTTTACAAACCAGAAGATACCACAGCTTATGTAATTGATATTAAACTCAATAACAATGGTCAGACCAATTTCCCTACCGCTAGTGGCGATATCTTTTCTGACGCAGGTGGATATATATATTTCTTTCCAAACGGCCAAAATTTCGTAGAGGTAGTTAAGATCGCTGGTGGTAAGTATGTTTCCACTACTTCTTGCGCAGTTAGTTTGACTGGTTCTACTGCTGGTTATGTGATTCCAATTGACAACGACCCAACTCACTTTATCTATCAAGTGCGTGCCAATGGTTACCATGTGTACAAAAACGGCGATAAGGGTTCGTATTTGACTACTCCTAACGGAACAACTGCTCCATCACGTAACAACTCTGTTGGTGGTGCGTTGTTTGAGCTCAACGGCCATGAGATGTTTGTCTATATGTCAGGTTCTCACTACAAAGGTGGTTGGACACTCCGCGATATGACTTCTGCAGAACTTACCCCTATGTACACACAACCTCAATTGGGTAATGGTGGATACAACGCCAACGCTTCTGTAGGTGCATTCTTCCATTGGGAAAGAATTGATTCTGTTACAGTTAACTTGTATGAGTATTGCCTTGGTCACGGTGTAGCAGGTTGGGAGATCAGTACAGCTCCTCATCGTATTCGTTTGAAAGACATGGTTGTTGATCCTGCAGAGGTAACGATTGCAGTGGGCGATACAGCAACTATCACAGCCGTGCTAACTCCTGCTAATGCAGAAATATTGAATGTCTCATGGCGCTATGCTACTACCAACCGCAATAGCAAACTCACTACAGATGGTACCGTGGCTAAGTTCACCAGCAAGAAAGTAGGCACTTATACCGTAACAGTAACTGTAGACGACTTCACAGCAGAGTGTATCGTGAATGTAGTTGAAGAGGCAACAGGTGTAGATAACACCACTACTGTTACCCTAGAACCACGCAAACAAATCGTTAACGGTCAAGTACTCATCCGTACAGAAAACGGCACTTATACACTTATGGGTCAAGAACTTAAGTAATGTGCCAACAAAAAACACTTCGTTTGTGTTCCTTTTATAGTGACAAGCGATAAATAAAACGAAAAAGACGAGAATTGTCCTCGTCTTTTTCTATATCTCGTCTCTAAACTATAGCGAAGCGTCCAAATGGGGACCCCGAAAATTTTAATTTTTGGGAAGAGCGGAGGTGCAAGTCGCCTCAATGCTGACGAGGTCAGCAGTCAATGCGACCTTGCCACCGAACGCGTAATTACGGGTTCATAACGGGTTTATATGCTACCTTCACTATGTGATTACTATATGATTACTATATGATTAGTATGTGATTCATATCCCTTGCTTATCCCTTCGGAGTAGTAACGGGATGGTAACGGAGAAGACAAGTATAACCAAGATTGAGGATAGTTATAAATACTAGCAGGGAACTTAGGGAATTTAAGGAATTTGAGGAATTTTAAAAGTTCCCTAAATTCCCTAAATTCTTAAAATTCCTTTTAAAGAAAAAATGTAAGCAAACATTGATAATAAGCAACTTACAATCTTGTTACTATTTTCCACGGACTTTCTGCGGACAACTCTAAGAGGCGGATAAAAAGTCCGTAGAAATCCTTTGCAAAATCGTTTCTCTCTGAAAATCAGTAGGTATATTCTTTGATTATAGCGTAGCAGTTTCTACGGTTTCTGCGGTTATTGCGGTTTTCAAAACCTTGATAACCGCTAAAACCGCAATAACCGCACTTGCTTTTCATCACTTCCTGCCACATGTCGTTTTATTAACTAAGGGTTAACTAAAGGTTAACAAGTTCTAGCGCAAAGGTAGCGCAAGGGTAACGGATTGATGAATAAACGACTACAGAAGATTCCTATTTTATTAGTTTGAGTAATTTGTAGCCTAGAATTGCAACACTCGCGAGTGGGATCGCAACGAACTTACAACGCAAACAAAGTTTTGTCCACCAATTCCAGAAATAGGGCGTTTGCGTCTCTTGTAACAATGCTTTTCGATTGGTGTATGAATCAACTCTGTCATAAAAAGCCACCACATCACGAGGCGATTGCAATTTGAACAGTCGTCGACATCCCTGCCAAACATTATAGCAGCCTCCTTCTTTTATGCCAAGTGCATAAGTGCTACTTTGATCTTCTAAAGAATCATAAAAACGCAACATACGCGTTCCAAGTAGCAGATAATCAGCCATGTGTTTATACGAGATTGTATGTGTAGTACTTGCAGAATTATAATAGATGCGATAACTACATGAGGAGCAGTACATCATTTTTTGTGCATAGTAGAGGTGCACATTCACAAAATCAGAATCTTCAAATAGTACACCTTCCGCGAAAGGATAGTTTACTTTTTGCAAAAAAGCAGCATTGTAAAGATAAGGCCATGGGGCTGTACCCCAATAAGCATGTTTAGTCTGCATTTCTATTCCCGTGAATACTCCCTCTAATGTAATCGCTTGTTTCTCTGCGACATCGCCTTTCTCGTTGATATTGACATAGTGCATTGCAACCATATCCAACTTATTCGCTTCTGCTAATCGCCATGCCTCAAGAACCCCCTTATCTGTTTCGTCGTCACTATCAACAAAAACGATGTACTTACCTTTGGCAATAGCGACACCTCTATTGCGCGCTGCACCTTGACGCTGATTCTCTGCTTGACAAAGAAGAGTGATATTAGTATGCTGTCTTGCATACTCTTCGATAATGGCGATAGTGTGATCTTTTGAGCAATCATCTATGCAGATGACCTCAAACTCTGACTCTGTAAGCGACAGATTATAAATACTATCCAAGCAACGAGTAATTGTTGCGCTAGCATTGTAAGCGGGAATAACGAAAGAAAGTTGGGGCATAGTTTATTTATAAAAAGGACAAACACTTAATAACTTATCCAAATCAATATTGGGTTTTCTCCAATGTTGTACACAATCTTGTATCTGTTCGCTAGTCATCGTATCAAAATTCAAAGGTTGTGTTATATCCTTACCTACCGATAAATAATAATCTTTAAATTTGAAGTTATTATCAGGATGATTCTCATCTAATGAAATCCATGCATTGGGTATTTCATAGGCATCCGCGATGATGATTCCATGCAACGAAGAAGATAGAATAGTGTTGCAAGAACATATGTCATCAATAAATGAATGCCAAGAAGAAAATTGTTTTGAATTGATAATCAACATGTTACCCCCCCCTAAAATTGCATTTAACTTAGAGTATACGGCTGCATTTGCCTGAGTACTCACATGAAGGATAACGCCAAACTTATATCGTTTTTCAACATTTGGAGAATAGAATCTAGGAAACAAGAGTGCGGGATCGCCATATACCTCTGGACAATCTATGCCCCTTGAAAGTAAAAGTTGACGTGTTAAAGGGCCACGAACAGCTCGTACAGATAATGGTTTTTCTATGGTATTCCAGAGTGGGTCTTGCGAACTTAATGTTCCACTTCCCCATATGATCGTGTTTTTATCAATCGCCCATGGCAGAATTGACCCCATCATGGCGATAGCTCCTTTTTTGTATGAATATTTATAAGGAATTATTGTCTTAGTGGAAATAAGTTCTGCCAACTTTACATTAACAAAATCACCCCAATTGTATGGTTTAATCTTGTAATCCCAAGTGTAGATATTAGAATTTATCCAGTACTTAAGAGAGATATGCTTGGGCTTGAAGAACGCAATAATAGCATACTTTATTTTGAGGACGATGTGCCATCTCCAAAATTTGTATTTTGATGGTATTTTCATGTTTTTTGTGTATGATGTTAATCATTGACACAAAAAAAGCGGGACTGCACTGTTGCTGTTCCGCTACTTGAGGCCTTCGCATTGCCTTATAACTCAGAACAAGCAACACCGAAGCCCACGCCGATATGTACGAATACGCACATGCCTAACTATAGCATGTACGGATATGGATATACATATCCCGAGGACATCAAAATGCTGCAATGTGTTGGAGTTATAATTGAAAGTTGCGAAGTTCCAAGTAGCCAAGCACAAAGCGCTTATGACGCCTTTATTATGTCTTGTAACTGCCCACCCTTAAAGACATAATCCCAAGGCGTGGACTCATTACGGGTGCAAAGGTACAAATTTATTTTGGATTAAGCAAAAGATTTAGCAAAAAAATCAGCAAATTTTCTCTCGGTGTTCTCTCGGTCATCGGTCGGTAGAATCAGGCAAAGTATAAGAACCGACAATCTTAATAAAAGTCACTTTTTTGAAACGAAAAAGACGAGGGTGTCCTCGTCTTTTTCATTTATCATGCCTCTAAACTGTAGCGAAGCGTCCTCTAAACACTAAACTACAGCCCGCAGGGCGATTAATACGCATTCATTTGCTCTTTCACAGTCGCTGTGATCATATCAGCAAACTCTTGAACGGTCATCTGACCCTTCTCCTCTGCGCCTTGTTGGCGAACAGATACAAGTCCAAGCTCTGCCTCTTTCTCACCTACGATGAGCATGTATGGGATACGTTTCAACTCGTTGTCACGGATCTTACGTCCGAGTTTCTCGTTGCGGTCATCCACGATGCAGCGTACATCTTGTGCCTCGAGCATCTCTTTCACCATGTGGGCATACTCGTTGCTCTTCTCGGAGAT
>JAFZEQ010000019.1 GCA_017560605.1 Paludibacteraceae bacterium | reverse complement strand
TCAACAAAAAAAGGATAATGAATGTCAACAAATTTAGGACGATGTCAACTTTTTTAGGAAAGTGTAAACATTTTTCAGGAAAGTGTCTAGTCTTTTAGTTAAAATTATAAAACAACTGTCTACTTTATTTAGGAAAAGTCAAGGCTGTCACCAATACCGTCAAAGTAGTCAATACTTTCAAGCGTATATTCAGATAATAGTCGGACACAGGACGATATTACACTATACCGCATCAAACAGAAACAATAAAATATGAAAAAACTATATCTCTTTGTGGCTTTATGCCTTGGTACCGTTGCCTATGCGCAGGCGTCTACGGCCGATAGTACCAAGTCATACTCCATAGCTTTTCACGCAGGCTATGGCCATAATCTGACATATGGTTCGTTTGCCAATTTTGACATCGATGCCCATATGCCTATCCATCCGTATTTCGAGGCGGAGGCTAACCTTCGTGCTAGTACGGCCAATCGCTATGCGTTGGGCGTGCAACTGCGTCCCAAGTTTGCCTTGCCTGTAGGCGAGATGTATATCGAGGACCGACTAATGGCTAACTTCGTCGTACGCGACCAGGTTAACGAGTTTATACACGCCATCTCATTGGGTTACCGTATGCAGTATGTCGATGCCCAACTAGGTGTATTCTCGCGTTTGATGGTGCCTATGCCTTACGAGAGAAACAGCAACAACGAGATGATCAGCGAACCATTTAAACTATTGTACCGTGTAGAGGCTTTTGTTCGCCCTGCTACATCGTGCTGGAATATTGGTATCGCGTTATCCAATATAGATGATTACACTATGGAACGCCCTTGGAGTCCAGTACTTTTCCTCAGAGGCTGGTACGATGTCAATGAGCATTGGCGCGTACAGTTGGCAGGCAAATACAAGAACGCTGGTATGTTCCATATGAACGCACACTACTACGCATCCGAAGTACGCCTAGGTGCAGAGTATAGGTTTTAGTTGAGAGTTGAAAGTTAAAAGTTGAAAGTTATGAAAACCTTTAGAAATATTCTTTTTATTGCACTCCTAGCAATGACGGCTTGTGGTCCTGATGCTCGTTTGGATTTGGTGGGAAACATATCCGGAACCTCTCCACGCATTGACCAACGCTTGGCCGATTCAGAGAAGTACAATGCTGCGCATCCATTTGTTACTTTGCAGGCGCCTGCCGAGGAGTATAATGTCTATGTTTGTACCGATACACACATCACTACCAACATGAACCGTTGGGAGTCTTTCATCAACGCATATCGCCAAGATATGTCATGCCCAGTAGCTGTTCACTTGGGCGACATAGTAGATGCGCAAAATCACTTCGATGATGTCCGTAACGCTTTTGATGCTACATCTAAAAACCCATCGAAACAGGATACATTGATGGTCGTAGCAGGTAACCACGACATCTGTTTTAGCCAGTGGCCTGCTTTCTTGGAAACTTTCAAGACTAGCACCTACTACTTTATCGTTCAGACTCCACAAGGTCAACGCGATTTGTATATCATGTTTGATTCCGCCGAGGGTACAGTAGGACAAAAACAGCTCAAATGGCTCACAGAAACGCTTCAATGGGCTTCTGGCCAAGCATTTCGTCATATCATAGCGTGCACACATACACACTTTTTTATGCGAGATTGTTCGCAAGGCGTAGCCACCAATTTCTCCATCGAGGAGACCTATACACTGCTCAATCTGTTTCAGTCTAATGGTGTAGATATGGTGTTGACTGGACACGATCATTCACGCGAGGTAACCAAATACAAGGATATGACCTGCATCATTGTCGACTCTATGACCGACGATGACAAAAATCCTCACTATATGGTTGCCAATGTGGGTCAGAACATCAACTATCAGTTTGTACCTATTCAGTAATCATTACGACTAGCAATATCAACCCGCTATTTATTGATGAAAAGATTATTACCCATCCTGCTATTACCTATGGTATTCTTCTCTTGTCAACCAGAGAAGAATACAGATCTCTTCGACCCTAATGTGGAAGTGATATGCGTATATACGCCACGCAAAATAGAGGATGGTTCCAATGCGAGTTTGATCTATCAAGGTATACTACGCACGACCGATTCGTTGGGTATTGCGTACCGATCTATTTTTCCGTTCAATTTTCAGGAGGGAGCCGACTCTATTGCCCAACTGGTTAGTAAGAATCAGCCAGGTCGTAAACGACTGATCATAGCTATCGATCCAGAATATTCCAGTTATCTACAACCTTTGGCCGAGGCTGGTCAGATAACCAACTCCGAGTCTACCCAACTACTTGTGCTAGACGGTGATTTCAAGCATGATGATGTATATACGGCTCATATCTGCCACTATGGTCTGTTGTACCAAGCTGGTTATGTAGCCAGCCAGATGAGCGATGTAGATAGCGTGCAGATCGTAGCGGCTAACACCAGTTATCTCTATCTGCGAGAAGGTAGAGATGGATTTATCCACGGTTTTACCAAAGAGCGAGCTAACACCATTGATATCTATGACCTCACTGATTTAACCGCAGATAACTCGGTTGGTTTTCAAATACGACAACTGGCGTATTCGAACATAGCTCCTGATAGCAAAAAGCGCTACGACATGGTGGTGCCTCTGTGTGGTGAAACGATAATGGGCTTCCTGCGTTACTCACGCGATTTTCCAGGCAGTTTCTATACGGTAGGTATGGAGCAGGATATGTCCATCTACTCGCAAGATGTGCCTTTCTCGTGCATCGAGCATACTGACAAGATCATATCCGCTTGTATCCTAGACTGGATGCAAAACAAGCTATCCCATTACCGTCGTTTTGGCCTAGATGAGGGATGGGTAGAATTCAAGGTGTCCACAGCATATCGTGAACAGTTAGAACCTTGTGCTACAACTATATTTAACGAAGCAATAGAAAAGGAGGTGGAGTATGTCAAATAGGTTCATACTATTACTCGGGCTATTACTCCTGTTGTGGTCGTGTACACCACAGAACCAGCCTTCTGATCAACTTCCACAAGAGTGGGCAAGCGCCAAGGTGGCTGTGGTGTTGCCTTTGAGTGGTGAAGACAACGATAAAACACGCTACGATCGCATCACTCAAATGTTTGAGCAGCAGCTCAAAAAAGCTCAATACGGTATGCCGAAGGGTGTACGACTAGAACTAGAATGGTATGATGAGAATGCGGTTGATATCGATGATCTAGCGTATGACTTTTACCTGCGCAACGATCTGCATGCCATTATTGGTCCGTTGCACAACGAGCATGTAGAGGCTATGGCCGATATGGTCTACAACAAGGGTATACCTATGTTCGTTATGTCGTCATCCGAGGAGGTTGTTCGCCGCTATTCAAGTGGAACAGCAGGTGTTACAATCAAGAAGCCGTTTATGTGGTCATTGACCGAAACAGATATCGTACAAGCACGCATCATACTGCTCAAGATAGGTACACTGGGTCAGCGCAAAGTGTCGGTGATATCGGTCGAGAATCGCTATGGCGACACCTTCAACAAGTGGGTGCCTTATCAGGCCAATGAGTTAGAAATGACTATTGTCGATCGTCTGCAATACAAGACCGCTAACGAACTAACGCGTGCCGTCGATCAGGTATGTGCTAGCCAGGCAGAGGCTGTGATATGTGCGCTTAACAGTGTGGCGGATGCCAAAGTGGTAATGCAGCAAATCAAGAGCAAGGACAATGCGCCCAAGGTATATTTTACGGGCTCGGTGCTAGGATCACAACTATTAGAACTAGGTCCTTTGGCTGAAGGTATGGAGGGTTTCTCTATCTATCCGTCGCCAAACACGGGCTTCCACTTGGCTTATCAGGTACACTATAAGGAGAATCCTATGCCCGTAGAGGCACAGCTATACGATGCCTATCTGCTATCGTTGCTGTCCTTTGCGTATAGTCACTATTCGGACAAGAAGGTTTCTATGAACGATGCACTGGTGGCACTATCGGATCTACCATTGAGTCTTGGAGATGATGAATTTGAAGAGTTTTACTGGGAATCAGGTACTCCTGTATGGGACTATGCGGGTATGCGCAGTGCAGCATTGCAATACTTATGCCAGGGGCAATTGCCTCCAACCAATCTGATTGGTGCTAGTGGTAACTTGAAGTTCGCCTCCGATTCGTATACAACCTTGATTAACAACTGCTATATCAACTGGTTGGTGTACAATGGTCAGGTCGTTAGTTTGGATTTTGTCAACGAGAACGGTTTTCGCTTGACGCAGTATACACCATCCTGGGTGTGGCAATCGGGTTTTGATAACCTAGAGGACAACTCCAACACGGGCTACAAGTACAGACAGGCCAAGAGCAACAAAGCTGTGTTGATATGTGGTTCAGAGGGTTGGTACAACTATCGCCACCAGGCTGATATACTGAACGTATATCAACACTTGAAGAAAAATGGTTTTAGCGACGACGACATCATCCTTATTATGCGCGATGATATAGCTAATCACCCTAAAAATAAATACCCAGGCGTGATCAAGGTGTCGCCCAATGGTCCGAACCTATATCAGGATGTGGTATTAGACTATCGTGCAGACACATTGGCGGTGACCGACCTGATGTCTATTCTGCAAGGCGAAAAGAGTGACAAACTGCATACCGTACTAGAGTCCACTAACACGGATAATGTGCTGCTCTTCTGGACGGGACATGGCAAAAAGGGCTCGTTCTCGTGGTTGGAGACCAAGGAGGGTTTCAGCGCTGAGCAATTGGCTCAAACGCTGCGCCAGATGTATGACAAACAGATGTACCAAAGCATGTTGGTTTGTACCGAACCTTGCTACTCAGGCAGTGTGCTTCAAGCCATAGAGGGTATACCACTGGTATTGGGTTTTTCGGCTGCTGATGCCCACGAGTCGTCGTTTGCCGATAACTACAGCACTGAACTAGGTATATGGATGTGCGACCGATTTAGCAACAACCTGATGCAGCTGTTGGATAAGAAAAAAACATATACTTTGGCCGAGGTTTATAGTTTGCTCAATAGTAGCACGATGGGGTCGCATGTGTGCGCGTTTAACCTTAATATGTTCTACTTCCTGCAAATAGCTACGGTAAAAGACTATTTTTGGCAAGCTGCAGGATTTAATGATATAGGAAAATAACAACAAAATTTTTAGTTTATGAAGAAATTATTTTTTATTTTGATGATGCCGCTGATGGTATTGGGCATCATCTCGTGTAAACCCGACAATCCTGATATTTCAGGTGTGACCGAGGATGTATCCTTTGAGTTAGTAAGTGAGATCGACTCTATTGGCTATATAGAGCATTACGAGGAGATTATTAAACAAGCGTCAGAAAACAACGACGAGACATCTGATGATTGGATCAAGTTTGCCCAAGCTCAAATAGACACTGTAGAGTCTTACCAAGAGGACTTTATCAACCAGGCAGGTGCTAATAATAATGACTGGGACCAAGGTCTAGACGGTAAAACAGGAGTTGACCGTCTCTGGGGCTACAAGTATGCAACTATCCGCTACAATTCTGTGGATCATTTAGGCAATCCTATTAAGTTGTCAGCCTTGGTTGTTTGGCCATACAACAACATCCTTAAGGATCCAGATGCCAACAATATCGTGATTGGTTGCCACGTGACTATCGGTAGCAATGCGGAGAGACCAACTAACTACCATAATGGTTCTATCTTGTCTGATGTAGGTATGCTAGCATGCTGCGCCAAGGTTAACGGTATAGGCAGAGCTTATGAGAACCTTGTTATTATTCCTGACTATCAAGGCTATGGTGCTACCCACGGTGAGGTACACCCATACTTGCAACAAGATGTGACAGCTCGTCAGGTGGTAGATGCTGTGATAGCAGGTAAGGAGTTTTATGAGAAGCAACTCAAGCACAAGCTTGAGGATGATTGGAGGAGTATTGCTATGGGTTACTCACAAGGTGGTTCAGTGGCTATGGCAGTGCATCGCTATATCGAGCAAAACAACTTGCACAATAAATTGCGTTTTTGTGGATCAATCTGCGGATCTGGTCCATACGACCCAATTGCTACCATGCAGCAATATATCAAAGACGACAAAGTGTATATGCCAGTGGCAGCTGCTATGATCCTACACTCGATGTGTAATACCAACAGACGTTTGATAGGCAAATACGAAGCGAAAGACTATGCAACAGAAGCGTGCGTCAATTCAGGTGTGTTTGAACTCATCAAGGCTAAGAAACTCAACACCGACGAGATGAATGCAGAATTGCTAGCCTATTCAGCAAAACACAGTAGAACAGAGTTAGGTGACACTGCGCTCTGTATGTACCGCAAGGCTGGTGACAAATTCTACCTATATTGCAAGGATAACAAGGATAGTTTGGACTGGGAGACTAGCCTTATCAAGACCTCATATGCCAAGACTTCTGACATGTTCCGACCAGAGGTAATCGATTGGTTTAACGGCAAGAAAGATCCTGCGCACAAAGACAAGATGGAGGCATTGGAGAAAGCCTTGCAAGACAATGTGCTACACCAAGGTTGGCAACCACTCACTTACATCCACTTGTACCATACCCCAGGAGATGAGGTAGTGCCTATCGTAAACTACTATAACTGTCTGAATGCTTGGAGAGGTACAATAGGGGAACCATATGTAAAAGGTATGCGCCATGTAGGTGCAACCCAGAGCCATGTAAACTATGGTACAGTATTCTTTATGGGTGATTCAGGAGTAGCTATGACCAAGTTGTTTGGTGATTTGAGCCACTCTTCCAAATTTGATGGTGAGGCTGGTACATTCTAATACTTAACTGCTCATAGTTAGTAAGAGAACAAAAAATCGCCGTTGGCAATGCCAATGGCGATTTTCATTTTATAGTAGGATTAATTTAGATTACTCATCCCAGTTGTTGTGGACCAACAATCTTCCTTACTACTTTCATTAACCTATGTTCTAAAAATTTTGGAATTGATTTGTTAATTTTTAGAATTCATTGTGTGAGTGGCAACTTTCTTTATCTGCGTCAGTAGTTTTCTCGTAGCTAACGATAGCTTTACCGCCGCACAAAGTGTAAACTTTTTGTAGCAACTGTACCACATTGTACTCTGTATCCCAAGCATAGATGGTACCATCTATAATACCAGAGTTCTTGATGGTGTACTTCCAACATACATACTCTTGGTTGTCCAAACCAGCAAGATCGATTCCCATAATGTCAAATTTCTCCTCGCAACTTGTCAAAGAAAGTGCTGTAACAGCTAAAATTGCAAATAAAATCTTTTTCATTGTTTGTTAATTTTTATTCGTTAATTAAATCCAGTGTTGTTTCGTTTATACAGTGAGTTCGCCTGCTAGTATGAAGGTAGCGACCAAAAATATGACCACAAATATGATCAGCATTATCAGCAGATACACCAGGCTGGTAAATAGTGCTTTCAGTGCAGCTATGACCCATGTTCGTGTCTGATACACTTCGCGGAAGGCCACTGTCAGGTATAGGCACGATCCTACTATCATAATCCAGTTCAGCAGTTCAACAGGTGGTGCCACGGTCAGATATAGGATGTAAATGCATATCATCAATGTTTCCAGCAGTGCCGTATAGTGTAGGGCAAATATGAAGTGATTGATGCGTGGTAGTCGGCTTTTGCGTTGTACCAATCGTAGTGCTAGGGTCAAGAACGGAGCAGTAAATAGCACTAGCAATGGAAAGAATCGGTTTAGTATATCCACCAGTTTCTCCCATAGTCGATACAGTATGTCCATTTCTTCGTTTCCGACCTTCATAGCCAGATTAACACGATAGTATCCCTTGTCATCTGGAATCAACACTTGTTCTTCTACAAAGATATGTGGAACCACAGCCACCCATTTGTCTAGGCCTTCGCCCTGGGTATCTTCTATGGTAGATACATTGCTAATGATATTGGGATAATTTTCAACCAAGAACAGTGGTGCTAGCAGTGTAAGTGTGTCTTTAGGACTTTTTTGCGCTCGCTCAATATAGTCGGCATCTAACAGATATTTCATCTTGATACCGGCTTGTACTGCTTCGTTCTCCGCTATTTGTTGCACCGAATTGTTCATTTTTTCGGTGCCTGCAAACAGGGCAAATAGTGTGATAAAGACAAACAACAAGAACATATTCAGCTTCAGCGGATGTTCTTGTCCTTTAAACTTGCCAGACAAATATTGACTAGTCAATCGACCTGGACGACTAATCAGTGTCCAGATGGTTTTGATGAACAACGGGTCCCATATAAAGGCATTATTGGCGTATTCTAGCAAGAACGACCATACAGTAGGTGTTTTACTAGTAGCTTCTTGTCCACAAACATGGCAGTACATACCTTGCAGTTCAGCACCGCAGTTCAGACAGTGCTTATAAGGTATGTTGCCTTGTGTTGTCTCTTGGGTTGCGTTGTTTTTATCTTTACTCACGATGTGTATAGTCCTTTTATGCTATTAGAAATGCAGTGCTAGTCCTACTCCATTTTGGCTACCTTGAATGCTCAAGTACGCTTTTTCTCCAGTAGCGGCTGATACATTGTACATATCAATCGCGTCATCCATTCGTTTGTATCCGATGTATACGGTAGGCAGAGCAGCAATAACAGCCAAGCTACCAGCAATGACACAGGATGCACCTGAATAGAACATAGCATCGCTTTGGTCAGAGAATGCCCACATGATAGAGCCAGCCAAGTCTACAGCCAAGCCAGCACCTAGTGTTGCCCAACCAGCAGTAACGCATTTCATACCGCTTTGAAACTTCTCGTAAGCAGGTTGATGGTGTTGAGCTAGGAACTCTGCACAATCATTCTTTTTCATTACTTGATCCCCATAGAAGATATAGCTACCAGCAGGTTGCAATAGGGTTGCATTGTTACCGTTGTTAGTGGTGGTTGTTTGTGCTTGGCTAGCAGTTGCAGCCATCACTAGCATTGTTATTGCAAATATAATCTTTTTCATTGTTTATTATCGTTTATTATTAATATCTTGGTTGTGCAAAGATGGCATCCAATGCGCTACGAATAGCATAGCGGATGTTGTCAGCCTCGGTTGATCCGTAGTCTTCAGCTTCAGCAGAAGCCACTAGTTCGTTGGTTTGTGCATCGCGGAACTGAATGATGATGCTGGTTGCGTCAAACAACCATAGGAATCCCACACTGCGGTGACCTGTTTCGCCATAGCTCAATACAAGTGTCTCTGATAGTTTGTTTTGATCCAACTGTGGCACCACGATAAAGCCCTTTTGCATTAGGTAACCTGACATCAAGTCAGCGGGGTTAGTTGTTTTGGTCACACCGCCAGACACATGGTTGCGGTCAATGTTGTAAATCTCTGTGCTACCTGTAACAGAACCTGTAGGCATAATGTACACATAACGGTACTTGTAGAAGTTAGGTTGTACTGTGCAAGTTGTTGGTTGCAAAGAGCCACAGGCTGTGGCAACCAAAACCAGAAGGAATAAAACGATTTTTTTCATATTGTAGTTGTTTTTATTTATTTGTCTTCAATACGATGCTCAAGTTTATTGACTCAACCAACTCAGCTATTTCCTTGTATATCACATCAATTGCCTCTGTGTCATTAGCGTTGATTTCGCCACGATTGATCATAGTTGTTATAATCATATTGGTAAAGAACTTCTCAAATGCTTCGGTTGGCATATACCAGTGCATTTGGGTGTTATCGGCATCTTGAAAAGCGTATATTTCTACATCACGATATACAGTATTTACTTGGCTCATCAATATGTTGACCTTGTTGCCTTCTACCGCGATAGGAGCGGTTGTATTCACATTGACGCCTCCAACCTGATAGCTATATGTCAGTGTTTTAGCGTTAGTAAACTCGATGTTAAATAGCGACGACTTCATAAAGTTGTCTATACCGCTGTTACTTATCTTGGCAAAGTTAACGGTTCTATCAAAGATCTGCACGCTCTTATCTTGTCCCTTTACATTGCTCACATAGGTAGCGCTATATGCATATTTTGCACCAGGCAGTTCTAGGAATGTCTTCACGCGTAGCAAGGATGTAGTAGCCTCCAGCACACTATTGTTGCCTGCTCGTGTATACTCTTTCAGCACTAGCACATCGCCTAGTTTAGTTGCGTTAGGCGAATATACCATTTTTGATACGGTGTATACATCAGGGTGTACCTGTATCAACATATCTCCCACCACCTTGTATGTACCAACTTCGTTATTGACAAATTTGCCGCAGCTATGATCCATGCCAGTAAAGGTGTAGGTACTATCCGTTTTAAAGTTCTGGATAGTCATATCATTCTCCATATCTACAGGACCATCGTTGCATACCCACATACCTACTATTTTGTTTGCGAGGTCTTCGGCACAATATTGGAAAGTCATACGATTGCCCTTGGCGTTGTGGATAGAAAAGGCCTGACCAGGTATGATATCAATATAACCTTTGTAGCTGTCGCGATCTGCAAATGTCATCACCGCTTTACCGTTCTTAACCTCTACTCTACCAGCTACATTCTCCCATAGTGTATTGCCGTCATAACCAGTAGATAGTACAGATCCGTCTGCCTTGATCACCAGTGCCTCTGCGTAGTCAGCAGTATAACTAGTCCAAGTACCTGTAAGGTCGGTACAATTATCCTCAACGCATGTATGCTGCTCGCAGCTACTTAGCCCCATCATGGTTACAAGGGCTAGCATGTAAAACTTTAACTTTTTCATTCTCTCTTGTCTTAATTAAGTATCATTTTCCCTACCGTTTTAGAATGTCACTTTACCGGTATTGACATCGTAGTAGGCTTTTTTAACAATCAGTTCGCCTTTCTCCACTTTTTCTGCTATATGTGGATAGGCCATTATTCGTTCCACCTGTGTGTGGGTATGATGATGTATAGCCGCATCTAGGCAATCGGTCTGTCCAACATATTGGCTTACATCTTCTCGTATAGTAGCCAGCAAGTCGCCAATGTTACCGTGTTCCTCTTCGCCAGGGGTTATGGCACCAGTCACGCCGCCGCATGAGCCGTGTCCTAGTACGAGCAGGACCTTAACGCCCAAGTGCTCAACGGCATAGTCTACGCTACCCATTACCATTGGGCTATTGACATTGTTACCAGCAGTACGAATAACAAATATGTCTCCTATACCTTGGTCGAATAGTAGTTCCACAGGGACGCGTGAGTCTGAACAGCCCACCACTGCAGCAAATGGTGCTTGATGTGGTGCAGTGTGTGCTACGCGTTGCATATCGCTATGTGGATGAACAGCTTTTCCGTTGACATATCGTTCGTTTCCAGCTATCAGTTCATCCAATGCCTCTTGTGGAGTAGCTGGATTAGATGCTTCGTGTGCAGTTGCTGTTTTGCACATGGTAAAGCAGCCTGCCATGATAGCTAGGATTAAAATATTTATCAGTAGTCGTTTATTCATACTAGAGATTGTATAAAGATTGTTTTTGTACCTTATTTGTGGTTATCCTTATGGGCCCAGTCCCCATTTTCGGGTACAAAGGTACGACAAAAAATGCACATACGCAAGTAAAGCGAACATTATTTACAAAAAAGATAGATTTTATCTATCTCATAGCCATCGAACTTGCTTTTTCTACAAAAATGCGCCATTTGGGCGCATTTTGTGTTTCATATGGCGTTCTCTTGGTAGTTGTTCTTAGCAAGTGAACTACCTATTCTAATCCGGCATAATAGATCTAGCCCAGTAGATGGGTTTATTGTACAAAAAATATTCTTTGTTTGTATATATCAAAATTATTTTGTAATTTTGCAGCAAATTACTATAAATTCAGCTCAATGAAACGCTTTACATTTATTTTTGCTTTGTTGTTATCGACTGTCAGTATGCTGGCAAAGGAGTTTACTTTTGGTAAGCTAAATTTCAAGACCTTATCTGATACAGAGGTTGAGCTTGTAGGTGCTGTTGATCCTAATATTACAAACCTTGATCTTAACTCAGCCATCAATTATCAAGGCAGAACTTACAGCGTAACAAGTATTGGATTTTGCGCGTTCCATAATTGCTCTAGTTTGACTTCCATCATCATCCCTAATAGTGTAACGAGTATTGGAAATAGTGCGTTCTGGTGTTGCAAAAGTTTGACTTCTGTGACCATCCCTAATAGCGTAACGAGTATTGGAGAGGGTGCGTTCTATGGTACAGCTCTCTACAACGAAAAATCCAATTGGGAGAATAGTGTGTTGTATATTAGTAATTGTCTTATAGAAGCTAAAGATGACATATCTGGTGCATACATAATCAAAGAAGGTACGAGATTAATTGCTGATGGTGCGTTCTCTGGTTGCAAAGGTTTGACTTCTATCACCATCCCTAATAGTGTTACAGCGATTGGATTTGGTGTGTTCCAGGGTTGCTCTCGTTTGCGCTCTATCACTATCCCTAACAGTGTAACGAGTATTGGAAAATTTGCGTTCTTTGAGTGCTCTTCCTTGAAATCGGTTTCCGTCCCAAGACACACAAAGGTAGACAGCTCTACTTTCCCAGAGCATACCAAAGTTTATCGTAAGTAAGTAGGAAATGAAAATTCAACACACGATATGACCCTACAAGAATACATAGAGCAGGATATTCTACCACGTTATGCCGATTTTGATAAAGGACATCAGCGTGACCATGCAGAAATGGTGATACAAGAAAGCCTCGTTTTGGCTCAGGAACATGGTGTAGACAAAGATATGGCATATACCATAGCAGCTTTTCATGATCTGGGATTAGGCATTGATCGCCCTCTACATCATATTCATTCGGGCGAGATACTGATGGCAGATCCTGTATTACCACAGTTCTTCACCACGGAGCAATTGCACACTATGCGTGATGCCGTAGAGGATCATCGAGCTAGTAGCACAAGTGCTCCGCGCACCATTTACGGAGCTATTGTGGCAGAAGCAGACCGTCATATTGATCCAGAAACCATTTTAAGACGCACGTTGCAGTTTGGTATGAAGCAGCATCCAGAAGCGGATTTCGAATGGCACTTTGAACGAGCATACCAACATATGCTTGAGAAATACGCCGAAGGCGGATATATGCGACTGTGGTTACACTCGAAGCGAAACGTAGAAGGACTAAAAGCCTTGCGAGCAATAATAAACGACAAACAGTATATGAAAAATATCTGTGCAAGTATTTTTAAGACGCTGACGGAGTAATAGGATTGAGTTGTGTTGAGTATCAACAATGCCGACAACGTTCAGCCCAAAGAAACAAGATAATATTAAGTAATAAAAAATTTAATAGTATGAAAAAAATTTTAGTAGCATTAATGCTCGTTATTAGTTCAATGTCAATGATGGCACAAAACGCTAATGTAGCAACCGAGATAGAAGAGGAGGAGATCTTCATGGTTGTTGATAAAGCACCAGAATACCCTGGTGGTATGGAAGCTATGATGAAGTTTCTCTCCGAAAACACCAAATACCCTGCAATTGCTAAGGAGAAAGGTATTGAAGGTCGTGTGATTTGTCATTTTGTTGTCGAAAAAGATGGTTCAATATCAAACGTTACTGTCTTTCGTACTTCAGGTGATACATCGTTGGACAGCGAGGCTGTACGTGTGATTAGTACTATGCCTAAGTGGAAACCAGGTATACTCAGAGAAAAAGTAGTACGTGTTAAGTACGCGATACCTATTAGTTTCTATTTATAAGGAGTGAACTGATGGAAATTTCAACTTGTCGGAATTCCGACAGGTTCAACAAGAAGAAATGTATTTATAGATATTGTGATACCTATAGAATACTTTAGTGGGGCTTATGGAACTTGTACCTTTATGGGTATGCCTATGGAGTTCTATCTGTCTTCAAGAGAAATAACCAAAGATAGCTTACTTAGTAGCAGGGTACAAGCCCTAACTTTGGTAGGAACTGATACCGTGCCTATTGAAGCTTTTACTAAGTACTATGGAAATGAATACAAAGTAAGTAGTGAAATTACTTACTGGAGTTTTGAAAATGGGGAAGTAGGATTTGGGTGAAAGTTTGATAAGATATACTTGCATTTTTATAGGAAGTAATGGATTTTGATGAGAAAATAGGATGTGCTGTTTGGATAATATTTGCTGGTATTATCTTATTTAATATTTGCTATGATGAGGATAAGCATCCCCAAACAACATCTTCTACTACTCCTGAAAAAGTACAACAAGTGCAACAAGCAATAGCACCACCACAAATAGTAATAACAGATGAGGCATTACGAAAGACACTGAGAGATTTGGAAAAGGCTGACTCGCCTTTAGAATGTTTGCAGAATAATGGCGCCTATTATAAGTTACTTCATCCTACGAAGACTACAAAAAAAATCCAGTATGATTGCTATGATGAAGGATATGATGCTGGTAAACGCGATGGAAGGACAAATAGGTGCTATGGATATAGTTACGATGATAGTGGATGTAATAAATATAAATATGAGGAAGGCTATGAAGATGGCTACTATTCTGGTCAAGATGAATATGAAACTAGGGTATCTGAAATAGAAAGGATGGATGATGAAGATGAAGCACGAGAAGCTCTAGAAGCCTTAGAAGATGAATACTGGGAATAACTTAAAAACTGAATATGAAAAAGATTTTACTAGTAATAGCGTTGGTGATGGCTGTGGCAGCTAATGCGCGTGGAGCGGATATATACGAGGCCGAAATACAATCTTTTGGCAATTATGACATGGAAGGTAAAAAGTTCTATGTGATCTCCGCTAATCCTTATATATCAAACAAAGATCTGGAGTTTCTGGATTATAAGGATTATATCACACAATGCCTAATACTAAAGAAAGCTATTCTTTGTGAGAACTCCGATTCTGCAGATGTGTGCGTGCTGTTTGACTATGGCGTAGTAGATAAATCATATGCGGCAAATGTAGCAATTCCTATATGGGGAGTAACTGGCTCCAGCTCCGTAACAACAACTAGTAGCTATGTTGGAAGGTATGGTTCTTTTCTGTCGTCAACAACCGTAAGTTCAGCGACTACCGGTGTAACAGGAATTGTAAATATAAACAAGAATGTAGAAGAGTATTGTAGAGCTATCAACCTATATGCCTATGACAACAAAGATCGCTCAGGAGACCCTGTTATGCTCTGGAAAACGAATATATTAAGTAAAGGAGAAAGTAGAGATCTGCAACAGGTAATACCATATATAGCTTACTTGGCTTTACCATATATTGGATTTCAGGCCAATCGTATAGTACGCAGTACAATTAATACTGACAAAGTAGATGTGTATTTTATAAAGAAAAAATATTATATTGCCGACAATATATACAGCGTTCAGGCTATAAAGGAGGCAAGTGGTTTGCCAATTCATGTTCGTTATGTGATTCTTGATAAAGAAAGTTGTAAAGTAGATTTAGAGGCAAACTGTGTACCAGGGTTATTCTCTGTTCCTAAAATCACTAACAGAACTTACCTGGTCCATAACAATAAAAAATATCCAATACAAGCCGTGTTAAGGCCAGCCAAAAGTGTTAACAACTTACTCAATGAAACAATAACATTAGACTATACAGATAAAAACTATATCCAATTGCACTTCCCAGTTGAATTACAGGAAGGAGACACCTTTGATATCATATCCTATAAGAATAAAAAAGAAACCAAAGTGTACCTACACTTTAAGGATATAGTAGTGCAATAATCCACCTCAACACATATTTTAATGAGGTAGTGTGATAAGGTGGAGTTGGCGCAAGCGCAGTTTAGAGGACGGCACGGAGTGCCTACAGTTTAGAGGACGCTCGCGGAGCGAGCTACAGGAGAGTGGGGGATAACAACGAAGAAATTGTAAAAAAAATAAACTTTTTTCTTCATACTGACAACTTTTAGCAGTTTAATATACTACCTTTGCCGCGGAAATGAAAAATTAACGCATTATGACACAGAAACAATCATTAAAACTTTTTGAAGAGCGAAACGTCCGTACCGTTTGGGATGACACACAAGAGAAATGGTATTTTTCAGTAGTGGATGTAATAGCAATCTTGACAGATAGTGCTACGCCTCGTAATTATTGGAAAGTACTAAAAAATAGATTAAAAAAAGAGGGTAATGAGTCGGTTACAAATTGTAACCAACTGAAATTATTATCTTCAGATGGAAAAAGATACCTTACCGATGTTGCCGACCAAGAGCAACTGTTCCGTATCATCCAATCCGTTCCTTCGCCCAAAGCAG
>JAFZEQ010000018.1 GCA_017560605.1 Paludibacteraceae bacterium | reverse complement strand
TGTTTTGTTAGAGTCCTGACTGTTTCAATTTTTCCTAAAAGGAAATTGACAGATAAATACTACACTTTTCTCTCAATTATTTTACCAGTAAATCAAAGAACCATTCTCATTGCTTCTCAGCCCTTTTTCATTAAGAGCGAAAAGCGAGTGCAAAGATAAATCAAATATTTCAAACCACCAAATTTTTGATGAACTTTTTTTGAAAATATTTATAAGAACCTTTGTTGCTTGTCAAGTGATATCGTTCATCTCTTGATTGCGGGTGCAAAGGTAGTACTTTATTTTTATTCTGCAAACATTTTTGAAACTTTTTTTACATCTTTTTTGGGATCTAAAATGTAACTTCCAAGAATATCAGCGAGTTACGTATAAAAGATTTTTTAGCCCTGGAAAATGCCCTATTATATATATAAATATAGGTATAGTCGAGCATCATTCCGCACCATACAGCATGGCGCAGAATTGACAATTTACAATGACTGTTAAACAAATTGAGATATTTGGCGAAATTTAGAGCTAAAAATTTTGAAAACTCATTTTTTGTCCCTAACTTTGAATTAGTTTTTACCAATGTGTTTTTCATATTAACATAACAATCAATCTAAAATTTTACATTATGGAGAAGCTTAATAAACCTGCTATTTTGGTTGTGGACATGCTCAACGACTTTGTTTATGGTGCTTTGACATGTGATCGTGGCAAGGCCATTGTTCCCGCCACAGCTCAACTTTTAGATGCAGCACGCAAAAAGGGCGTGCCGGTAATTTTCTGCAACGATGCTCACCTGAAGGGTATCGACCGCGAGCTTAAGCTCTGGGGCGACCATGCGATCGTTGGAACTGAGGGTGCACAAGTTATCCCTGAGCTCAACCTCTCGGAGTGTGACTATGTTGTACCAAAGCGTCGTTACAGTGGATTTTTCCAGACCGACCTCGACATTACGCTCAAGGAGCTCGGCGTTGAGACTGTTGTGATGACTGGCTTGCATACTCACATGTGCGTTCGCCACACCTCTGCAGATGCCTACTCATTGGGCTACGATGTTGTAGTGGCAAAGGAGGCCACAGACTCATTCACCGAGGAGGACTATCTCGGCGGCTTGGCATATCTCAAAACCTGCTACGGTGCAGATGCCTACACAAACGAGGAACTTATCGAGATGTTATAGGATAACATCTGATTAATATTGACAGGAGCAGCTAATATGGTTAGTTGCTCCTATTTATTTTTAGGGGAGGGTAAATAGGGAAGATAGGGCGAATAGGGAATTTAAGGAGCATTAGGGACATAAAGATATAAAGACAAAATGATGGCTGCGGACAAAGTAAAATGTGAGACCTGATATCATTTTGTCTTTATGTCGTTATTATCTTTGCTCCTGCCCACCTAAATCAGCAAGATAAATTTCTTGTCAGAAGGGGTTAGATTTGGCTTATCGCAAAAGTGAGCACCCGAGGATAGTACACTTAGTACAGCCTCGGGTGCTCAGCTTTTTGGGATAGGTCAAAGATGACCCCTTATCACAAGAAATTATCGGCGAGGTTTGATATCGAGTTTTACAGGCTTAATCAAATTCTCTGGAGAGAGGATGATATCAAGCTCCTCCTTAGTAAGAATACCATGCTCAAGAACAAGGTCATAAACACGACGACCTGTAGCCATAGCCTCCTTAGCGATCTTTGTAGAGTTCTTATAACCAATAACTGGGTTAAGCGCTGTTACAACGCCAAAGCTATCCTGAACATACTTCATACACTGCTCCTCGTTAGCCTTGATGCCGTCAACACAGTTTACGCGGAGAGTATCGAAGCCATTCATCATGATCTCTGCAGACTCGAAGCAGCACTGTGCCATAGTAGGCTCCATAGCGTTAAGCTCCATCTGAGCCTCCTGAGCACACATTGCAACACAAGCATCGTTACCGATAACCTTGTAGCAGATCTGGTTCATAACCTCTGGGATTACAGGGTTAACCTTACCTGGCATGATAGATGAACCTGGCTGACGTGCTGGAAGATCAAACTCATGGAGACCGCAACGAGGACCAGAGCCCAAAAGACGAAGGTCGTTACAGATCTTATTAAGCTTAACAGCAACACGACGAAGAGCTGAAGAGTAACCAACCATGCAAGTAGTATCAGATGTAGCAGCTACAAGATCCTCAGCAAGCTTGATATCCCAACCAGTGATTTGGCGCAAAGCAGCGATACACTTCTCAGAGTACTCAGGCTCAGAGCAGATACCTGTACCAATAGCTGTAGCACCCATGTTAACTGTAAGGAACTCCTCAGCAGCGAACTCAAGGTTCTTCTTCTCCTCGCGAAGGATCTGAGCGAAAGCACCAAATGTCTGACCAAGGGTCATAGGCACTGCATCCTCAAGCTGAGTACGACCCATCTTCAAGATGTTAGCAAACTCCTTAGCCTTCTTAGCGAATGACTCGATAAGAGCATCGTAGTGCTTCATGAACACCTGATGAGTTGCGTAAAGACCGAGGTGGATACCACATGGGTAAGCATCGTTTGTTGATTGTGAGCAGTTTACATGATCATTAGGAGAGCAGTACTGATACTCACCTGCCTCGTGACCCATAATCTGCAATGCACGGTTAGCGATAACCTCATTAGCATTCATATTTGTTGTAGTACCAGCACCACCCTGGATCATATCACAAGGGAACTGATCATGATGCTGACCCTGCATGATCTCGAGACAAGCCTTAGAGATAGCATCAAACTGCTCATCTGTCAAAAGACCAAGCTGATGGTTAGCCTCGGCAGCGCCTAACTTAGTCATTGCAAGACCATTAATAAACAAAGGATAGTCAGATAGGTGGAAACGGCTGATAGGGAAATTCTCAATACCACGCAATGTCTGAACACCATAGAGGGCCTCTACAGGAACCTCCATCTCGCCAATAAGGTCGCTCTCAACACGAGTCTTACCTGAAAAATTAGTAGCCATAGATTTTTAGTTTATGTTTATTTAGTTGTTTATGTCCTTGTGGATACTCTGAAATATTATGCTAAGGTAAGTATTATTTCCTAAATCGCCAATTATTAATACAATATTTTTACCTTAGACCAATCATCAGCACCATTTTAACAAACGAATCAGACATTTATCAAAATTATATATAGCACATTTGAGAGTTTATAACTTTTTTTACTATCTTTGTGAGAATATATATACATAGGTATGCAGCGAGTTGCAATTTTTCCAGGATCATTTGATCCTTTTACACGCGGTCACGAAGCTATAGTCAACGAGGCACTACGTCTCTTTGACAAGGTTGTTATTGCAATCGGATATAATACCGCAAAGCGTGGCCTACTACTACCTGAAGCTCGAAAGTGTATGATAGAGAGACTCTACTCGGATAATCCTCGAGTAGAGGTATCAATCTACACAACGCTAACAGGTGATGAAGCGCGCCGTGTTGGTGCAACAACAATGATTCGAAGTGTTAGAAACACAACGGACTTTGACTATGAGCGCACCATAGAGCATGCCAACCGAGAGATATTCCCCGACCTACGCACCATACTTGTGATGGTACCAGCCGAAGTTGAGTACATATCATCGTCGTTGGTAAGAGAGCTACACACGTTTAACCACGACACAAGCGCTCTACTTCCCGAGGGAATCGTACTAGAGGATTATATTAAGCAGAGAAATAGTAATTAACACATATAGAATTATGCAATTTACAGCAGAGATGATCGCCGGTCTTTTGAACGGAGTCATCGTAGGAGACAAAAACGCCACTGTATCAACAGTATCATCTATTGATGGAGGTAAGACTGGATCGCTAGCATACCTCACAAATCCTAAATATGAGCCATACATCTACACAACCGAGGCTAGCATCGTTCTAGTAGATAGCACATTCGAGCCAAAGGGTGAGATTAACACCACTCTTATCAAGGTTGAGAATGTGGGTCAGTGTGTACTAAACCTTCTTGAGATGTATAACGCTACTCGTCCACAAAAGAGCGGCATATCAAAACTAGCATCAATACATGAGGGTGCCACAATTGGAGAAAACTGCTACATTGGCGACTTTACAGTTATTGAATCAACAGCTAAGATTGGTAACAACGTCAAGCTATACCCTCAGTGCTACATTGGTGATAATGTAACGATTGGTGACGGCACAAAACTCTACCCAGGCGTTAAGATCTACGAGGGTTGTGTGGTTGGCAAGAACTGCATCATCCACGCAGGCGCTGTTATCGGTGCCGATGGTTTTGGCTTTGCACCTAAGGAGGACGGTACATTTGCAAAGATTCCACAGCTCGGAAATGTTATCATCGAAGATAACGTTGAGCTTGGCGCAAATACCTGTGTTGACCGTGCTAAGACCGACTCTACAATCGTGCATAGCGGCGTTAAGCTTGATAATCTTATTCAGGTGGGCCACAATGTTGAGATTGGCTCAAACACCGTTATGTCTGCACAGGTGGGTATTGCTGGCACAACTAAGATCGGTTCTAACTGTTTCGTAGGCGGTCAGGTGGGCTTTGCCGACCACATCACAGTGGGCAATAACTGTAAGATTGGCTCTCAGAGTGGTATCGATAAGAAAGTGCCAGATGGCGAGATTCGTTTTGGTTCTCCTGCACTTCCAGGCATCCAGTATCACCGTTCATTCGCCGTGTTCCGTAACCTCCCTGAGATGGCTACAAAGCTCCGTGAGATCGAGAAGCGTGTAAACAAACTTGAGGAGTAGGAGCATGGCAAGGGTGCGCATCATGGGCATCGACCCTGGAACAAACTACATGGGCTATGGCATTATCGATATCATCGGGGGCAAGCCTCAGGTTGTTGTTATGGGTGAAATAGATATGCACAAGATGTCTGACGCACACCAGAAGCTTCGCTACATCTTTGAGCGCGTACGTAGCCTAACAGAGCAGTACGACCCATCGGAGGTGGCTTTCGAGTCGCCATTCTTTGGCACAAACGTGCAGTCCATGCTCAAGCTGGGCAGAGCCCAAGGTGTTGCTATCGCCGCAGTGCTTAGTTGCACCGAGTCAACGCCTATATCGGAGTATGCACCATCGCGAGTAAAACAGGCTATAACCGGAAATGGCCAAGCATCAAAGGAGCAAGTTGCCACAATGATAAATGCCATTCTAAACACGGATTATAAGCCTCGCAAACTCGATGCAACGGATGGCACAGCAGTGGCATTGTGTCACTGGTTTACAACATCGAATGTGCTGACACAAGCTACTGCAGGTGAAAAGCGCAAGGGCCTAGGTGGCGATACTAAGTCGCGCAAGGGAAGTTCATCGTGGGAGTCATTCATAATGTCTAACCCCGACAGAGTAAAAAGGTAGAATATAAACTTAAAAACAAATTAATGAGAATGAAAAAGATTTTTACAATCCTCGCAATGGCTGCAATGGTAGCCTGCGGTGGTGCAAATGAGAAGGGTATTACCATTAGCGTAAACCTC
>JAFZEQ010000017.1 GCA_017560605.1 Paludibacteraceae bacterium | reverse complement strand
TACTCTCCGCCGAGATCAGCCTTCGGGTTGTAGCGATGAGGCAGTTAGATTACAAAGGGTCTGTACTCCTCAAATCCTGTTTATTAGGAGTTTTCTCGCGTAACAGCGGTGCAGCAATTTTATTGAAAAACATATATCACATATTATGATTCGTACTTATATTGCAGATAATCGTGACCGCTTCCTAGAGGAGTGGGCTAGTCTTATTCGTATTCCTAGTGTCAGTTGTCAACCAACTCACAAAGATGATATGCTTCGTTGCGCCGAGCGTTGGTGCGAACTTCTACTAGAAGCAGGAGCACAAAAAGCTCAAATAATGCCATCAGAGGGTCATCCATTCGTGTACGCAGAATACTCACCTACAACCTCATCACCTAATATCCCAACTGTTTTGGTCTACTCTCATTACGACGTAATGCCAGTTGAGCCACTAGATTTATGGGAAAGTGATCCTTGGGAACCAGATATTCGTGACGGTCGTCTCTACGCACGTGGTGCGGATGATGACAAAGGACAGGCTATGATACAAGTCAAGGCCTTTGAGTACCTTGTCAAACATGGACTAATGAATTGTAATGTAAAGTTTATCTTCGAAGGAGAAGAGGAGATAGGAAGCCCTAGTCTAGACACTTTCCTCAAAGAGCATAAAGAGCTATTGGCTTGCGATATTATCCTTGTAAGCGACACCTCTATGATTGGCAAGGACACCCCTTCTATCACCACTGGACTGCGCGGTTTAGCATACTGGGAGATAGAAGTTACAGGTCCTAATCGTGATCTACACAGTGGACACTTTGGTGGAGCAGTGAAAAACCCAATCAACGCACTTACCGAAATGTTAGCACAAGTGGTAGATGACAAAGGTCGTATCACTATTCCTGGCTTCTACGACGATGTACTACCTATCCCACAAGAGGAACGCGAAATGATCAAGCAGATTCCATTCTCCGAAGAAGCATACTGTCAAGCTATCGATGTGGACTGTACTTTTGGCGAAGAGAGGTACTCTACCCTAGAGCGCAATTCCTGCCGACCATCATTCGACATCTGCGGTATTTGGGGCGGATACACAGGTGAAGGTAGCAAAACGGTTTTGCCTAGCAAAGCATATGCTAAAGTTAGTTGCCGACTAGTAGCCAATCAAGATCACGAAAAAGTCAGTCAAGCATTTGCCGACTATATACAAGACATCGCACCTGCTGGTGTGCGTGTAAAAGTAACCCCTATGCACGGTGGACAAGGATATGTTTGTCCTATTGATATACCCGCATACAAAGCTGCAGAACATGGATTTGAAGTAGCCTTTGGCAAACGTCCTTTAGCAGCACGAAGAGGAGGTAGCATACCTATCATTAGTAGTTTCGAACAAATTTTAGGTGTAAAAACTATCCTTATGGGATTTGGTTTAGAGAAAAATGCTATTCACTCTCCCAACGAGTCTATGGATCTTGAAGTATGGGAAAATGGTATTGTAGCTGTAACAGAATTCTACAAGGCACTAAATAATTAATAGTTCATCTATGAACATCGTCATCATCGGAAGAGGCAATGTTGCCACCAATCTGCATCACGCTTTTACAAAGAAGGGTGTAGTATGTCAAATGGTTAGTAGTCGCGAGGGCTTGAATAAACTTCCTACGGCCAATGTATATATATACTCCGTTCGCGACGAGGCATTGGCAGAAGTAGTGAGTCAAGTACAAGGCAAAGAGAAAGCTCTTCACCTACATACATCAGGTAGTATGCCAATGTCCGTGTTTGGGGCAGACAAACCCCACGCTGGCGTCTTCTATCCCTTCCAAACATTTAGCAAGTCACAATTGATCGAAGATTTCTCGACGATACCTGTTTTCTTTGAAGCGAAAGGTATTGACGATATTAGCGCAGTATATTCGTTGGCACTAACTATCACTAGTCATGTATACGAAACTACACAACACGATCGTGAACGACTACATGTAGCAGGGGTTTATGCATGTAATTTCACCAACCTGATGTACACACTAGCGGCAGAATTGCTATCGGACACACACATCCCATTCAAAGCACTGCTACCATTGATAGATCAAACAGCTGCTAAAATACATACACTTTCACCTCATGAAGCACAGACTGGGCCTGCACGCAGAGGAGATGAAAATGTGATGGCGCATCACAAAACGCTATTGCCGAATGAGGAATTAAGACTAATATACCAGTTACTGTCTGATCAAATACGGAAACAATCATAATAACTAGTCACTAACAATCCGACCTCACACGGTTGGATTGTTAATTTTTTGTGAAGAATAACATTAAACTTGTAGGTGTCGAAAAAAAGTAGTACTTTTGTGCACTAAATTCTACTATAATGAACCCCACAATTCTAATAGTTGATGACGAAGACGATATCTGTATGATACTCGCCTACTCGCTACAGCAAGCTGGTTATCAAGTCTTTGTAGCTCATTCTGCAGAGGAAGCAATTCACTTCCTAAATATTACTCAGCACAAGATTCATCTTATCTTACTAGATGTGATGATGGATAAGATGTCAGGTATTGATATGGTACGCTATATGCGCGAAGAGCAGATGCCTATTCCACCTGTTATCTTCTTGACTGCACTGAGTGCAGAGGCCAATATTTTGCAAGGTTTTAGTTTGGGCGCAGATGACTACATAACAAAGCCATTTCGTATACCCGAAGTACTAGCGCGTGTGGCAGCAGTGATTCGTCGCACTAATAACGAATATACTACACCAAAAAGTATCAGTTCGCCACAAGTAAACAATACAGTGGAGTACTTAGGCGTATGCGTCAATAAAAATGATATGTCGCTAAGTGTTGATGGCCAAGTAATATCCATCACACGCAAAGAAATAGACTTACTATGCTACCTATTAACACATCGTGGTCAAGTATTATCTCGTGAACGGCTTTTAAACGAAGTATGGGATAAAAACGGGTATGTACTAGAGCGAACGGTGGATGTACATATAACGCATTTACGTAGAAAACTAGGCCCATATGGCAAACATATTATCACCAAGTCGGGTTACGGATATATGTTTGAAAACTAACACATTAGAACAGTTTCAGATTAACACATACTGATAGAAAAAATTATATGAGCATTCTAGCAATCATTGGAATAATATGTATTCTAATTGTAGTTGTGGCATATTTTATTCACAAGCGCAAGCTTAGACAAGCCAGAGAACAACAACGACAAATTTTAACTGAAAACATATCACACGAGCTCAAGACACCTGTTGCTAGCATCCGAGGTGCATTAGAAACAATATTAATGCACCCAGATATGCCAGAGGAACAAAGACTTCAGTTTCTAGAACGAGCATACCATCAAGCAGGACGATTGAGTAACTTGGTTGAAGATATATCAACCATCAACAAGCTAGATGCTCAATCTGATTTTTACAATAGACTAGAAGTGGATGTATACACCATAGTAGAGAATGTAGTGGCAGACCTAACATTAAGAGCAACACAATTAGGAGCAACTATCACGCACAACATACCCAAGCACTTGATCATATCTGGTAATTACACGCTGCTTTATTCCATTTTCCACAACATTGTGGACAATGCGCTCAACTATGTTGAAAACGCAAAAATACATATCAATTGCACAAACCAAGATCCTGCAAACATCTACTTTTCGATAGCTGATAATGGAACAGGTGTCAGCATAGAGGCTCTACCACACTTGTTTGAGCGCTTTTACCGTGTAGATAAAGGGCGAAGTCGTAAAGCTGGCGGAACAGGTTTAGGATTGAGTATCGTAAAGCACGCCGTACTATTTCACGGAGGAAGCATTAGCGCACATAATCTTCCTGACGGCGGATTGGAATTTGAATTTTCTCTTGCTCGAAGAGCAAAAGCTGGAAGTAACTCACAATTTTCGTAAAATCAAGCAACAAACAACATACAAAGCGGATAAAATGGCGCAGAAGAATAAGTTTCTGCGTTTTTTTTTGCATATATGCAATATTTATTGTAACTTTGCAGGCTCATTAGAATTAAGGTACAAACTCTTAGAGTTTCCCCTTAAATTTATTGCAAACAGAAAGTCAATAAATGGAATATAAATATTTACATAACATACAATACCCTAGTGATCTCAAAAGGTTACCTATCAACGCATTACCTGATGTATGCGCAGAGGTTCGGGATTTTATTATCCAAGAATTAAGTCACAACCCTGGTCATTTGGGTTCATCGCTAGGCAGCATTGAGTTAACAGTTGCACTACATTATGTGTTTGATACCCCAAACGACCAATTAGTATGGGATGTAGGACACCAAGCATATGCGCATAAGATTCTTACTGGTCGCCGCAAGCGTTTTCATACCAACAGACAGTTCAAAGGTCTTGCTCCATTCCCTACTCCAGCAGAGAGCGAATATGATGCTTTCATAGCGGGACATGCTAGCAATAGCATCTCCGCCGCCTTGGGTATGGAAATAGGCAGTAAGAACCTTGCTTCAACCAACGAAGTTAAAAAGCGAGTAGTAGCCATCATTGGCGACGGTGCAATGACTGGAGGCTTAGCTTTTGAGGGCCTAAACAACACATCTATGACCGACAACAACTTGTTGATCGTACTTAATGACAACAATATGGCCATAGATCCTCTAAGCGGCGGATTTACCCAATACCTAGTAGATATCACTACTAGCAAACGCTACAACAAATGGCGTTGGGGAGCATATAAATTAGCAAAAAAACTGCACCTAATCAACGATAACAAGAAGAAGCGAATCTTGCATGTTGCTAATAATATAAAAGCATTACTCAGCAAACAGGAAAATAATATATTCCAAGGTTTAAACATTCGCTATTTTGGCCCAGCTGACGGTCATGATGTACAAGACCTAGTACGCATCTTTAATGAGATAAAAGACTACAACGGTCCCAAAGTATTACACATCATCACCAAAAAAGGGAAAGGCTATGAACCAGCAGAAAATGATCAAACAACATGGCACGCTCCTGGCGAGTTTAGCGTAGAAACAGGTACAAGATTAACCGCTGACAAACCGATACAAGAGCCTCTATGGCAGGAAGTATTCGGAGAACAATTGTTAGCTATTGCTCGTAAAGATGAGAAAGTGGTGGGTATAACTCCTGCAATGCCTAGCGGATGTAGTATGAACATTATGCAAAAGGAAATTCCAGAGCGCGTCTTTGATGTTGGCATCGCAGAGGGGCACGCAGTTACATTCTCCGCAGGAATGGCCAAAGCTGGACTTAAACCTTACTGCAACATCTACTCTAGCTTCTTACAACGAGCATACGACAATATCATCCACGATGTAGCACTGCCTAAACTCCCTGTCGTTTTCTGTATTGATCGTGCAGGTATCGTAGGTAACGACGGAGCCACCCATCATGGTTTATTGGATTTGGCATATTTACGCCCTATCCCAAATATGGTCATTGGTGCTCCTATGACAGCCGATGACCTACGTGATATGATGACTATAGCACAAAACTACGATGGTCCGATATCCATTCGCTATCCAAGAGGTAGGACCAGCGAACCTCCATACCCATTTACTACTCAAGTAGAGTTAGGCAAGGGTGTACGCCTTATCGGCGGCAAGAAAGTGGCAGTCTTGAGTCTTGGCGCTATCGGAAACACAGCAGCCCAAGCCATTAATATGGCTACTGACACAATTCAAGATGGCGCACACAACACTTTTGCACACTACGATATGAGATGGTTAAAGCCACTTGACGAGAACATACTAAAAGAAGTTGCGGAGAAATTTGACACTATCGTTACGATAGAAGATGGTGTTATCAGTGGTGGACTAGGCAGTGCAGTATTAGAATGGATAAACGACCATGATTATCAAACACGGGTCATCCGCCTTGGTGTCAATGACCAATTTGTTGAGCACGGTAGTACCAAAGAGTTATATCATTTGTTAAAACTAGATAAAGAAGGTATATGCGAATCATTATTGCAGGCGCTGGAGCAGTAGGCCGACATTTGGCAAAACTGCTATCACGCGAGGATATGGATATCAGTTTGATAGATGAACGTCAAGATCGACTAGGAGACTTAGACGCAAACTACGACCTTCTCACCAAAGTGGGAAGCCCTACATCTATCAACGATCTTACAAGCATAGGTGTAGATAATGTTGATCTATTTATTGCGGTTACACCATCTGAGTCTGAAAATATTACAGCTTGCCTACTAGCTAATGAACTAGGTGCAAAAAAGACATTAGCTAGAATTGATAATTACGAATACCTTAGACCCGAAAACAAGCATATTTTCAACAAAATGGGTCTAAACCACTTGATATATCCAGAGTTACTAGCAGCGCAAGAAATCACTGCATCACTAAAAACAAACTGGATGCGCTATCATTTAACCTTATGCGACGGCGCATTGGAATTGTGCGTAGTTAAAGTTAGAGAAGGTGCTGAAGTAGTGGGTAAGAAATTTATGTCTGGTTACTATAACCATGGTCTATACCGTATTGTAGCCATCAAACGCGGACAGACAACCATCATTCCTGGAGGTCAAGATGAAGTAATGGCAGACGATATGGTGTATGCTGTTTGCACACAAGAAAACAAAAAGATACTGCGTGAGCAACTAGGAAAACAAAAACGAGACATTAAGAATATCGTATTTTTTGGAGGTTCAAAAATAGCACAAAAAACTGTTCAGAATCTTCCAGATGATCTGAATATCAAGATATTAGAAGCTGATCGTGAACTATGTTTTCAGTTAAGCGAAAAGATCAATAACGCCCTTATCATCAATGCAGATGGAAGCGATATGGCTGTTTTAAAAGATGAAGGTATAGAAGATGCTGATGCCTTTGTTGCCGTAACAGAAAATAGTGAAGCTAACATCTTTGCTTGTATGGCAGCTAAACGCTTTGGAGTAAAGAAGACTATTGCCGAAGTAGAAAACATTGATTACATTGCTATGGCAGAAGGTCTAGAAATAGGTGCGGTTCTTAACAAGAAGACCATCACTGCATCCTATATCTACCAGATGCTTCTCGATGCGAGTGTACTCAACGTCCGTAACTTGGCTAGTGCCGATGCCGAGATTGTTGAGTTTATGGCTGAAGAAGGTAGCAAAATCACCAAAGGCAAGATCCGCGACATGCGCTTACCTGCCGACACCAATATTGGAGCTATTGTTCGAGCAGGCGAAGGCATCCTTGTCAATGGCGACACACAGATTCTGCAAGGTGATCAAGTTGTAGTATTCTGCAAAAATCAGGTTATTAGACAGTTAGAGAGATTCTTCAAATGACACGAACATTTAATACACGAATGGTTTTCCGCACCATGGGTGCACTCTTAATACTTGAAGCACTGTTTATGGCAGTCGCAATGGGTGTAAGCTTGTGGTACGCAGAAGCTGATAGTGGTGTTTTCCTCCTGTCAACTATTATCACATTGCTAGCAGGCTTGATAGGCTTAATCATAGGCCGCAGGGCAGAATCGCGCATGGGCGAACGAGAGGGCTATGTTATTGTGGCTATGGTATGGGTAGTCTTCTCTATATTTGGCATGTTGCCTTATTATCTAAGCGGACAAGTACCCACCTTTACGGATGCGTGGTTTGAAAGTATGTCCGGATTCACTACCACAGGTGCAACTATCATCCCTAATCTAGACGTCATTACCCATGGATTGCTATTCTGGCGTTCACTCACACAATGGATTGGCGGTATGGGAATCATCGTATTATCTATAGCTATACTACCAATATTCGGACTTAACGGCATGCAGCTATACGCCGCTGAAGTGACGGGACTCACCTACGAGAAACTATCACCTCGAATCTCAGACACAGCCAAAATGATGTGGACAACCTATGTTATACTTACAGCTACAGAAATACTAGGTTTATGGCTGTGTGGTATGCCGATATTTGATGCCGTATGCCACTCCTTCTCCACCATTGCTACAGGTGGTTTCTCCACCAAAAATAATAGTCTAGCATTCTATGACTCCGCTGCAATACACTATTTAGTCACCGCATACATGTTTATATCAGGTATAAACTTCGTGATAATCATCTATCTAGTTCGTGGCAAAGCTCGCAATTTCTTCCGTGACGAAGAACTCCGTTGGTACACCGCTGCAGTTATTCTCTTTGCTCTACTACTCACTGCTGGATTGTATATTTCTCGCCCAGGATGGACTGCTATGCACATGGAACGTTCTTTCAGAGATAGCATCTTCACTGTCATCAGCGCTATGACTTCTACGGGCTATACCATCTCCGACTATATGTATTGGCCAGTTGTAGCATGGGTAGTGATCTTCTTCCTGATGCTTACAGGTGCTTGTGCCGGCAGTACAGCAGGAGGTATAAAATGGGTACGACTATCCATTATTTTGAAGAATGGTGTAGCTGAATTTAAACGCCGCATCCACCCCAACGCTATTATTCCCGTTAAGCTAAACGAGAAAGCCATTCCGCAACAGACGATCAACAATATTATGGCTTTCTTAATTTTCTATATTTTTATAATCGTAATAACTGTAGTCATATTCTGTGCTAGCGGTGTCAATTTCGATGAATCCATCGGTGCAGCAGTGTCAGCAATAGGCAATGTGGGTATTAGTATTGGTCAATTCGGTCCATCAGGTACATATGCATCATTTCCTATCGTTGCAAAATGGGTTATGAGTATAGTTATGCTAATTGGTCGTCTAGAAATCTTCACTATACTGCTGCTCTTTACCAAAGTATTATGGAAAAAATAAACTAATATAAGCAAAATAACATTTAACAAACAACAAGAATGCGTCCACACAAAATTGCTATATACATATGGATAACAATTGCACTACTAGGAGTGATCTGCTTATTGGTTCCTAAAGATGGCTTGCAGTTTGGAACATGGAATCTGCGTTGGCCTACACTATCAGAAGTACTAGATGATGTTTCTACAAAAGAGGGCACAGATGATACTATACCAGAAGATTCGATCGAAGTAGCTACTCCAGGTAAAAACGACCCTCGTTATCACTTAAAATCTTTTTACCTAGCATTAGAAACAGCTGATACAGCACAAGTACGAGTGGTGCATTATGGCGACTCTCAGATAGAAGAAGATCGTATCACGAACATACTTCGTGAAGAACTACAAAAACAATATGGAGGAGGCGGTATTGGTTTGCTTCCCCTGCACCAAACGATACCTACTGGTAGCATAAAACAGTGGATTAGTATCAATGGTTCTGTTCAGTCTACACAAGGAGGTCCAAAACGTTACTTGATATATGGCCCTGGATCTATGCGCCTGAATACAGGTAAAAAATACGGAGTAATGGGTCAAGTAGCCGCTATGAACAATGATTTTGTTCCTGGCAGTCAGAGTATCGT
Source organism: Paludibacteraceae bacterium (assembly GCA_017560605.1). Next base: position 12,342 of record JAFZEQ010000017.1, on the reverse strand, counting down.
AATGAATGTGGCTCCATACAACAAAACACTCACAACTTACAACTATTTTAACCAAATACGCATTCTAGCAGACAATATTTCTGTATCCATACAACAGCCTGAAAATGAAAATCCAACAACGACCGTTAATGGATCTGCTATTTTCAATGTGCCAGATAGCACCAGCAAGTGCAAAATACACTTAACAGGAAAAGGCAATGTATATGGTATTAGTTTGGAGAATCCAACAGGTGTTATTGTAGACAATATTCCTATGCGTGGATGCTCTGGTACTATTTTCACACGAATGGATAGTCTTGCACTCAGCAAATTCTACGCAGAAAGTAACACCAAGCTGATCATTATGCAATATGGTGGTAACATGGTGCCAGGTATTAAAGGAGAAAAAGCTTTAGAGTCTTATATAGAAAAAATGCGCAAGGAGATTCGTTTCTTGCGTAACTGTGCGCCACAAGCATCCATACTCTTCATTGGTCCAAGCGATATGTCGACACGCATCAATGGAAGTATGGCAACCTACCCTATTGTACCTAAAATGGACCGACTACTAGCTAAAATGGCTAAAGAAGAACAGATAGCTTATTGGAGTATGTTCGATGCTATGGGAGGAGAAGGCAGTATGATCGAATGGAAGAAAAGCGGCCTAGCAGGTAGTGACTATGTACACTTTACACGATCTGGAGCAAACAAAGTAGGCAATATGCTATACGAATGGATGAAGTGGATACCAGAAGAAACTTCAACGGAAAACAAATAATTTCAATAAGAACAACACCAAACAAAGACTACTACACAAGGTAAGCAATGAGCTCATTCCTACAACACATATTTGCATTCAACAGCGATAGTCCACTGCTGTTTACACAATTCTATTTTTGGGCTTTCTTTGCAATGGTATACGCCGTGTTTGCAATAATTATGGAGGCCGGCGCATGGAAGAAAGGAAGTAATATGCTAAGTCAACCATCTAGAAACAGAATGCACCTTCGTAATGTATTCTTGATGGCCGTTAGCTGGTTCTTCTACTATAAAACAAGTGGAATATTTCTATTGATACTGCTATTCATCACTCTCAGTGACTGGTTGATAGCCAAGCGAATACACAATGCTAGAGGTAAGGAGTCAGAAGGCAGGAGCAAGAGGGTGGCCCAAGTATGGTTAGCATTGAGCATCATTATTGACCTTGGATTACTATGCTACTTCAAGTACGCATACTTCTTTACCAATGTAATAAACAACTTGCTAGGTACAGAGTTTGCTGTATTTGATATGTTTGCATACATAGGAAATGGTTTTAGCGCAAGTGGTAGATTCTTGGTAGATAGCATTATTCTTCCAGTAGGTATATCATTCTATATATTCCAAGTGATATCCTATACGGTAGATGTATATCGAGGACACGTAAAACCAGTAAAAAACTTGCTTGACTTCGGCTTTTATGTGAGTTTCTTTCCACAATTGGTAGCTGGCCCTATTGTACGAGCTAATGAGTTTATTCCACAGCTATACCGTCCTTTTAGATTGAGCAAACGCTTGGCTGGTCTAGCAATCTTCTGGATATTGAACGGTTTGATCAAAAAGATTGTACTGAGTGATTATCTAGCGATCAATCTCATTGACCGTGTATTTGACAACCCACTGTTGTTCACAGGTTTTGAGAACCTTTTTGCCTTGTTTGCCTACTCTTTGCAGGTATATGCTGATTTCTCTGGCTACACAGATATCGCTATTGGTATCGCTATGCTGATGGGATTCTATCTACCACAAAACTTTGACTCGCCTTACAAGGCAAAGAACCCACAAGAGTTCTGGCGCAGATGGCATATGTCACTTAGTCGATGGTTGAAGAGTTATTTATATATTCCATTAGGAGGTAATCGCAAGATTTTAGGTAAAGAAGTTAAAGATAAAGTCAGAGCCGGTAACTTCAACTCCTTTATAACAATGCTTTTAGGAGGTCTATGGCATGGCGCAAGCTGGAACTTTGTTATTTGGGGAGCTCTAAATGGTGCGGGTATGATAGTATACAAGATTTGGAACAAGACCAATTGGCATATCAAGTTTGCACTTATTACTGCATTGTATATTGGCGTGATGATGGCACAAAAAACATTACAATCACCTGCTCTCAATCTATTCCATATCTGGATTCTAGCTATATGGATTGGTGCTAGTATTCAATATCTATATTGGTGCTATAACACACTTATCCATAAAGCATCCAATACAGATTCCATATTTGGTAAGATAAGCACAAAGATAGGAACATGCTGGGCTATAACACAAACCTTTGTATTTATCACCTTCACTCGTTTGTTCTTCCGTTCGGGTAGTAATCTAGACCCTGCTACTGCAAATCAAGAGGCCTGGGAAACAGCCAAGAATATGGTTAATCAGATAGGTGGAGCTTGGAACAGTAGTATTATTCCTGATTTCTTGTGGGAATATCGCTATGTAGTAATTCTATTTATACTAGGTATGATTATCCACTGGTTACCTGTTCGTTTGAAACGCTGGTATCGTATCCACTTTGCACTTCTTCCAATATGGGCTATGATACTGCTTGTAATAGTAGCTATCATTACTGTTTATCAGTTTATTACAGCTGACATGCAAGCATTTATATACTTCCAATTCTAATATGATAGTAGGTATAACAGGAGGTATAGGTAGTGGTAAGAGCGTTATTGCAACGCAATTACGAGATATGGGCTATAAGGTCTATGACACCGATAAAGAAGCCAAGCGACTTATACAAGAAGATGCAAGGATTCGCCAAAAGATAGAGGCACTATTAGGCCCTTCTTCCTACAAGGACGGGGTATATCAAACGGCTTTTGTGGCTCAACAGGTCTTTGCAAACAAGGATTTGCTTGCAGGACTAAACTCAATTGTTCATCCTGCTGTGAGGGACGAAATTCAAGCTACATATAAAAGTTTAGGAGTTCAGGAGTTATTCTTTATTGAATGTGCCATATTGTATCAAGCAAAAATTAATACCTTGTGTGATAAAGTAATCGGTATTACTGCACCTGAAGATATTCGTTTAGAACGTACTATAGCAAGAGATAACACAAATGCTGATAAGGTTCGTGCGCGTATGAGAGCACAAAATGCAGAGAGAGATCTCAAACGCTGCGATATAGTTGTAAACAATGATGGGAAGAAGTCAATCAAAGAATTATGTAAGGAAATAATTGACACTTTATTAGACATAAAAAATTAATATAAGATATCTAATTTTCTTTTATAAATAAAAATACGCTTATTTGCTTGCAAATTTGCGTATTTTTTTGTACCTTTGCAGCGGTATTTTGCGTTTTATGGTTTAAACACCAACATTCAAAACAGACAATGATAGATAACCAGCTCATATTCAGAAGTTTTGCTAGCGGTAGTAGCGGTAACTGCTATTTTTTAGGAACCTCTAATTGGGGTATCCTGATTGATGCTGGTATATCTGCGCGTACAATTCAGAGAAACCTACGCGAAATGGGCTTGGACTATGCCAACATTATGGGTGTCTTGGTAACTCATGACCACGCAGACCATATTCGTGCAGTGGGAACATTAGGCGAAAGAGTGCATCTTCCGATTTACTCTACTCGAGATATTCACAATGGAATAGATCGCAATTATGGTGTTAGGGAGAAACTTCGCACCTCACAACGATATTTTGAAAAAGGTATCGAGTGGGAGCTTAACGGCATGAAGATCAACACTTTTGGCGTATCTCATGATTCTACAGAATGCGTAGGATATGTCATTGATTTCATGGGACAACGCATCCTCATCGTCACCGACTGCGGACAACCAAATGCTACAATGGAGATGTATCTAAGCACAGCCAACCACGTGATTATCGAGGCTAATCACGACGAAGGCATGCTATTAAATGGTCCATATCCGACCTACTTGAAGGAGAGAATCTTATCGCCCAAAGGTCATCAAAGCAATGTAACCTGTGGCGAATTATTAGCGAGAAACTGGCACACAGAGATGCGCAATGTGTTTTTATGTCACCTTAGCCACGAAAACAACGAACCAGAAGTAGCTCTCAACACAATTAAAGACATACTATTAGACGAAGGGATTATGCCAGGCGAAGATGTATTCGTAACACCATTAGAGCGCATCAAACCTAGTCCTGTATATGTATTGAACGATCAAATAATAAAGCCATAAACCTTAATCATTACAAAGAACTTTCTTAAAACAAACCATATGGATAAACTAGTTATCATCCCAACCTACAACGAAAAGGAAAATATAGAAGCCATCATTACTGCAGTAATGAATTTGCCATTAGATTTTCATGTATTGATTATCGATGATGGTTCACCAGACGGTACTGCCGCCATAGTAAAAGACTTGATGTCAAATAAATATGCCGGCAAATTACATATTATAGAGCGCGAGGGTAAGTTGGGCCTTGGTACAGCATACATCACTGGTTTCAAATGGGCTATTGAACACAAATACGACTACATCTTTGAGATGGATGCAGATTTCTCTCACAACCCTGATGATCTACTAAAACTCTACAATGCTTGTTCATCAGAGGGTGCTGATGTAGCAATTGGTAGTCGATATGTTAGTGGTGTAAATGTCGTAAACTGGCCAATGGGACGCGTATTGATGTCATACTTCGCAAGTAAGTATGTGCGTATGGTATTAGGCGTGAAGATTCATGACACAACCGCAGGTTTTAAGTGTTATCGCAGACAAGTATTGGAAACTATCGAACTCGATAAGATCCGCTTCAAGGGATATGCATTTCAAATAGAAATGAAGTTTACAGCTTACAAATGCGGTTTTAAGATACAAGAGGTACCTATCATCTTTATCAACCGTGTATTAGGAACAAGCAAGATGTCTGGAGGTATCTTCTCTGAGGCATTATTAGGTGTAATTCGCTTGAAACTTAGCTCTATTTTTCGCAAATATCCTCAAAAGAAAAATTAATCAACACTAATTTTTTATAGCCGTGAAGATACAAAACCTATTTATAATCATTCTCCTGATTAGTTTTGGATTGGTTGCCTGTCAGCAAAAAACCACTCCAACTGTCGAAAAAAAGTCGGTTGAAGAAGTAAAAAAGGAACCTCGCATAGAATTTGGAATCAATCTAGATTCATTTCGCATAGACACATGCGTAGTCAACAGCGGAGAGACATTGGGAGGTATGCTAGCTAAGTTAGGTGCAAGCCAAGAGAAGATCAATAGCATTGCTACAATACCAACAGACCAGTTTGATGTTCGAAACATTCGTTCAGGAAACACATATTACGCACTATTTCAGAAAGATAGCACCGGAAAAGAAAAGCTAGAATATTATATCTACAAAGCTAACCTACTAGAGACAATAGTCCTGCACTTAGCAGACTCCGTACATGTTGAAAAACAAGAAAAAGAAATAGTTAGCCGTAATCGTTCTGCACAAGTTGCAATCCAATCTAGCCTGTGGGCTACTATGACTGACAATAATCTTCCTGTTGACATAGCATTGGAGTTGAGTGATATCTACGATTGTACTATCGACTTTTTTGAGTTACAAAAAGGTGACTCTATTAGAATATACTTTGAGGAACGTTGTGTTGATAGTGTCAGTATAGGTGTTGGACGTATCTATGCGGTAAATTTCTATCATGGGAAGAAATGGCGCAATGCTTATTGGTTTGAGTTTGGAAACACACGCGACTACTATGATGAAGACGGAAATGGTATGAAGAAGGCCTTCCTTAAAGCTCCATTAAGTTACAAGCGTATTTCCTCTGGTTTCACACACAAACGCCTTCACCCTGTGCACAAAGTGTATCGTCCTCATACAGGTGTAGACTATGCAGCTCCAATGGGAACTCCTGTTGTAACTATTGGTGATGGTGTTGTAATTCAAAGAGAATATCGTGGCGGTGGTGGTAATACTGTAAAAATCAAGCACAACGATACATATACAACAGCATATCTACATTTATCCAAATTTGCAGAAGGATTAAAAGTTGGCCAACATGTTAAACAAGGTCAACTGATAGGATATGTAGGAAGTACAGGAACCAGTACAGGGCCACACCTTGACTTCAGAATATGGAAGAATGGCACACCTATTGATCCATTAAAAATGGATGCACCAACAGCTAATCCTATTCCTGCTCAATACAAAGATTCATTCAATGTAAAGATATCCGAATACAAAAGCCATCTATTAAACTAAAAGAGAAACTAATATAAAAATAAAAATGTCGAGTTCAACACTCGACATTTTTTTATTTATCTAACAGACAATTATCTAACAATTGACATATCTTATGCTTATCAATATGCTGTCCAATAAATACGAGTTTCTGCATACGATCACCATAGCGTTCATCCCAATCTCTTTGCAATGTTAGGTCACTAGCCATCAGTTGCAGAAGCTCTTCCTCGGGCATAGTAGCATAAAAGTGTCCTGCTTGCTTAAGACTGAATTGCGAACCAGCTTGTTCAAAGAGATAGCACATATCGTATTCTTGATCAAAATAACACATTCCTTTGCATCGAATAACACCTTTAGGCCAATGTCTTGCCACAAACTCATCAAAACGAGCTAAATCCATAGGTGAACGTCTATAGTACACAAATGTTGTGATACCATAAGTGTCACTATGATTATGATTATGATTATGACAATGACAATTCGGATCATCGCACTTATGATTGTGCTCGTGGTTATGACAACGACAATGCTCACCATGCTCATGATGATGGTGATGAATGCCGTGAGAATTAGATGATTTTGATGCTTCAAAAGTCTCTTCTTCTACATCTCCTTCTACCTTTTGGATCCAAGTAGCAGAAGTAGCTACTTTTTCAAAATCAAACAACTCGGTATCTAAAATTTTACCAAAAGGCACATCACAATAGTCACAATCAATAACTTCAGCCTCAGGCTGGATAGCCCTAACTAGGGCTCTTATGTGATTTAATTCCTCTTGTTTAACTTCACTAACCTTATTAAGAAGGATGATATTACAAAACTCTATCTGCTCTACAACCAAAGAAGCCAAGTCGTCACTAGGATCTATAAGGCTATTAGGAGATGAGGCTGTTGATGAAAGACGAGAAAGAAACTCATCACGCATACGAAGAGCATCAACTACAGTCACTACAGCATCTAGCTTCGGAGAGGGAGATAAGGTCGATGAGGCTATAAGGCTATTGTATGACGCTATTGTTTGTGCAATAGGTGCAGGTTGACAAATACCAGAAGCCTCTATAACGATATAATCGAAGCGAGGTACCGATATTTCATAAGTCGAAGATGTTTCAATGGCGGTATTAGTACATATGTCGCGTAACTGACCGATAAGATCCATCTTTAGTGAGCAGCAAATACAACCATTTTGCAAAGCAATAAGATTGTCGTCAGTTTGGGCTACCACTCCACCCTTTTGGATAAGTTCTGCATCTATGTTAACTTCACCAATATCATTGACAATAACAGCAAATCGTATCCCCTTACGATTAGAGAGGATACGATTTAGAAGTGTAGTTTTGCCACTGCCTAGATAGCCAGTCAGCAGCAAAACTGGTATGTTGTTAAAGTGTTGCGGTATTTCTGTACAACTCATAATATTTGTAATACTTATTGAAGAGTTCTTTCTGTTCAAAGCGTTCCAAATACTCCAAAGCATAGTTTAGTATTGCGAACTGCTGCTCGATAGTAGATTCAGCAGCCTTAAAATGCTCAGGAGAAAGTGTTTTTCCCCACTCTATGTACTCAGCTGCATTAGCTGCAACCTTATCAACGATATTGTTACCCTTTTCTGTTTCACCCAACTCATAATAAAGGGCAGCCATAGAAATAGAAGAATGATCATATGAGACATTAAATTCTGGCAACATTTTCTCAGCATAATCAAGAACATCTATCGCTTTTTTGTGCTTTTCTTGTTTCATCAAACTATCTTGCTGCTTTAGACCCTCGATATATAATGCTTCAGCTAATTGAGCAAACATCATTCGGTGTGTACGACACATTCGTAACGTATTCTCATCCAAGTAAATACCTAGCTTGTTTACATTACCATACCTAAACTTATTCATCATATTGTCATACATCAAGTCAGTATTAACTCTAATACGACCATCTTCACTAGGTGTTGGTGTTATTCTGTATGCTAAACCTGTAAGTTCTAGATATGGATCCAATCCCATATGGTAATCATTACCGATAGTTACCGCAAAATACATTGGTCGTTTCCAGTTATTAGTAGACAACATCTCCATCACCATCATATCTGAACGAGTATAGTAATTAGCCTTTTTAAGCATTACCTGCTGGCTATCAGGAGAAAGAACATACAACTTGTTTGTTGGAAGGAAATTATCACCATCTCTTTTAGTTCTCTCGTCATCAGAAAGCATAAATTGGAATGCCTTCTTAACTTCCCAAGCATTAGCTGCGTTAGCATCGGCTTGAACATACTCGTTCTTATCAGGCATATAATCTTTATACTCCCAAGAGATTGGCAAAGCAGGAGACTCATAGTATGGGCGTTTCATTTGGTCAATATACCAATCTGTTTGCAAGTATGAAAGGTTACAAGCACGGACATCAGTACGCTCACCCTCAACCTCAATATTATACCAGAGAGGGAAAGTATCGTTATCACCATTACAGAAAATTATAGCGTCTTTATCGCATGATCTGAGATAGTTTGCACCAAAATCTCTTGCTACATATCTATCTGAACGATCATGATCGTCCCAGTTTTGCGCCGCCATTTGAGCAGGAACACCGAGGCAAACAAGTACAACTGCCAAAGATGCAAGCACTTTTAACTTATCAGACCTAAGAAGAGAATTGATAGCTTGAACAAGCCCCATTACACCAAGTCCAATCCAAATACAGAATGCGTAGAACGAACCAGCATATGCATAGTCACGCTCGCGAGGCTGATAAGGAGTTTGGTTCAGATAAACAACAATTGCTAGACCTGTTAAGAAGAAAAGGAGGAAGGTAATAGCAAAGGAACGGGTTCCTTGCCTCTTTTCATCATCATTATTCTTCTTACTCAATTGCCATAGGATACCTAATACACCTAACAACAATGGTAGCATATAATAAACATTGTGTCCTTTGTTTTCACGAAGTTCGGTTGGTAACTTTGATTGGTCACCCAACAGGGCATTGTCAATGAAAGAGATACCAGTAATCCAGTTACCTTTAGTAAGTTCTCCGTATGACTGAATATCATTTTGACGACCAGAGAAGTTCCACATAAAGTAGCGCCAATACATAAAATTGACTTGGTAACGGAAAAAGAACTTCATGTTTTCAGCAAATGTAGGACAATATCCTGTTTGCACTCTTCCTGGCATAATTTCATACTTCACTCTTTTACCTTTGACATCAGCCCATTCTTTGTAGGCTCCAACATGCAAAGGACTACCCGAGTGCATACGAGGAAATAGCATTTTGTATTCATCTACTACCTCATAATTTTCTTTATATCCAGTAACTACATAACTATCTTTCTCACCCTCCTTTTTTGGAGCTGGAGCATATTTAGCTGCACCTTGCTTTACAACAGCTCTACCTGTGGCATCATATTTAATAGGTGCAGAAGGAGACTCACTTGCCTCTGACTTGGTCAATACTCTAAAAGATTGGCCATAAAGTAGTGGCGTATCACCATATTGTTCACGATTGAGATAATATTTCAAAGAGAACACATTATCTGGCGAGTTTTGATCCATAGGAGTATCTGCATTAGAACGTATTACGATTGCAGCATAACTCATATACCCAATAACTACTACTGCTACCATCATGGAGATAGTATTAAGCCAACGAGCAGAAATTACATCTTTCTTCCAGAATAAGAATCCCAGCATTACAGCTATGAGCAAAACACCTAAAGCAGCACTTTCTTTAATGAAAGGTACACCTGCAAAAGCTAAAGCAGCAACAAACGAAATAATGGTACGAGTGTTAATATTGTTTTTCTTGTCAATAACTTGATAAGATTCCCATATCGCCCAAACCAGAGCAGCAGCCATTAGCACCAAATACACAGCTAATCCAGTATTAAATGGCATGCCTAACCCATTGGTAAAGAGCAATTCAAACCATCCAGCAATGGTAGGAACGCCAGGTATGATACCATACAAAATCACAGCTAAAATACCTACTGAAGCCGTAAAAGCAAGAGTGATACCTTTCCATGTAAATTCATGACGACGGAAGTAGTATACTAATACAATAGCAGGAATTGTCAAAAGGTTTAGCAAGTGGACACCAATACTTAATCCCATGAGATAAGCAATGAGAATCAACCACTTATCAGAACCTTCTTCATCAGCATGTTCGTCCCACTTAAGTATTAACCAAAATACGACTGCTGTAAACAATGATGATGAAGCATATACTTCACCCTCAACGGCTGAAAACCAGAATGTATCCGAGAATGTATAGGCTAAAGCACCTACAAGTCCTGCACCTAGCAATGCTATACCTTTTGCAACTGTATCTGGCTGTACCAATTTACGTGCAAGAGCTGTAATGGTCCAAAACAAGAAGAGGATTGTAAACGCAGAAGTAAGAGCTGATAGCGCGTTCACACACATAGCAACTTGTGTGGTATCTGCTGCAAAAAGCGAAAAGAAACGGCCCATTAGCATAAAGAACGGTGCTCCCGGTGGGTGACCTACATCTAATTTGAATGCACTAGAGATGAACTCGCCACAGTCCCAGAAGGACGCTGTAGGCTCCATTGTCAAAAGGTAAGTGGCAGCAGCTATGGCAAAAGTGAACCAACCGAGTACCACATTCCAAAGTTTAAAATTTTTCATTTTCTTATAATAAATTTCGTTTTATCAAAAAACAATAACTGCACTATACGCAAATTAGGCGCAAAGGTACGTTTTTTTTTCGGAACCCACAATAGCATAAACAAAAAAATTATAAAATAATTCACTCCTATTCTTCATAAAAAAAACTGTAACAACTAGAAAATTACAGCAAAAGTATCATTATTGTGCGTTTTCTGTGCATAAATAGCGCGGAAATAGCGTATATTCGACTAAAAGAAAACCAACAAGGCAGAAATATTAAAAATAAATATTTTTATATTTGCTTGCACAGGTCAAAAAAAAGTATTACCTTTGCGCGCTTAAAGTGATTATAGAATTATTGAAACAACGCAAATATATGAAACTGAACGAAAGAACAATTGCCGTCATCGGTTTGGGTTATGTGGGATTGCCACTAGCCATTGAATTTGGAAAAAAGTATCGTGTAATTGGTTTTGATATTTACCAAGCACGTGTGGATGAGCTTAATCGCGGCGAAGACCACACGCTTGAGGCAGACCTTGTAGGTATGAAGCAAGCATGTGATGCATATGCTGCCACAGGCAAGATAGGCTTAACTTTTACTAGCAATGTAGAAGATTTGAAACAGGCAAATATCTATATTGTGACTGTACCAACACCAATCGACCAATTTAACAATCCTGATTTGCGTCCATTATTAAAAGCAAGCGAGACTATCGGTAACACATTGCAAAAGGGCGATATTGTCATTTACGAATCAACCGTTTACCCAGGCTGTACTGAAGAGGATTGTGTACCTGTATTGGAGAAGTTTAGTGGTATGAAATTTAATACCGATTTCTATTGCGGATATTCACCAGAGCGCATTAACCCAGGTGACAAAGTAAACACATTGACAAAAATCAAGAAGATCACATCTGGTTCGACTCCTGAAATTGCAGATTTGGTAGATGATTTGTACAATAGCATCTTGGAGAACGGCACACATAAGGCTCCAAATATGAAAGTGGCTGAAGCAGCAAAAGCTGTAGAGAATAGCCAACGAGATGTGAATATTTCGTTTATGAACGAGTTGGCTTTGATTTGCGATCGTGTAGGCATTGATACTAATGACGTGATTGAAGCAGCAGGTTCAAAATGGAACTTCTTGAAATATCGTCCTGGATTGGTAGGTGGTCACTGTATTTCAGTAGACCCATACTACTTGGCACACAAAGCAAAGTCATTGGGCTATGCTCCACAAGTAATATTGTCTGGTCGAGCAGTGAATAACTCTATCGCAAAGTTTATTGCAGACAAGGTATTGAAGATCATGATTCAAAAGGATCACAAGATCAAAGACTCTAATGTATTGATTTTGGGTGTAACCTTCAAGGAAAACTGCCCAGACTGCCGTAATACCAAGGTAGTAGATATTGCGGATGAGTTAGAAGATTTTGGTTGCAACGTGGATATCTATGATCCATGGGCAAGTAATGAGGTTGTGAAACACGAATATGGTAAAGAGCTTGTTCCAGCTATAGATCC
>JAFZEQ010000016.1 GCA_017560605.1 Paludibacteraceae bacterium | reverse complement strand
CACGGTCACAAAGACTATGCTTACTACCACATCGTAGTAGCTGACAGCCGTTCACCACGTGATGGTAAAATCATCGAGCGTATTGGTTCTTACAACCCAAACAACAACCCTGCTAAAGTAGATCTTAAGTTTGATCGCGCTTTGTATTGGGTAAATGTTGGTGCTCAACCTACTGACACTGTTCGCAATATCCTCTCTGGTGAGGGTGTTTTGCTTATGAAGCATTTGAACGGTGGTGTAGCTAAGGGCGCTTTTTCTGCTGAAGAGGCACAAAAACGCTTTGATGCTTGGAAGGCACAAAAAGATGCTAAGAACGGTAACATCGTTAAGGCAGAGGCAGATAAGAAAGCTGCTGTAGCTAAAGCGTTACTGGCTCAAGAAGTAGAAACTAACAAGGCTAAAGCTGCTGAAGTAGCTAAGAAACGCCAAGAGGCTGCTGATGCTCTCGCTGCTGCTGCAGTTGAGGCGGCTCAAGAGGCTGCAGCTGTAGAGGCTGAGGTAGCTGCTGAGTAATTAGCTATTCTAAGGTAACAGAAAAGAGTTCGAAACTAAGTTTTGAACTCTTTTTTTGCATATTTACAAAAAAAATACTATCTTTGCACTCAAATTCTTAGTTAGGGTTGTATTGCGTTATGTTAAATGTATCAATTGTTTTATATCACCCAGACTGGGAGCAAGTAGTGGCGCTGACCGATACACTTCTTCTCTCTCAGTTCGTAGCTAGGGTATATTGGGTGGATAATTCTCCGGTAGCTATTCAGCAATTACCTATAGAGTCAGAAAGGGTTGAATATATTTACAATAATGGCAATTTGGGTTACGGTGCTGCGCATAATATTGCTATACGACACTCTATTTATGATGATATTCCGTTTCATCTAGTTGTTAACTCTGATATTATATTAGATGTAAATGAACTAGATAGAATGTATCATTTTATTAGTACTAACGCACAGGTAGGTAGTCTTATGCCTAGAGTTACATATCCAAATGGAGATATGCAATACTTGTGTAAATTACTTCCTACTCCTTTTGATGTGTTTGGAAGAAGGTTTCTTCCTTCGGCATGGACTGCTAAGCGAAATCATAGATATGAGATGCGAGGTTCAGGCTATGATAAGATAATGAATATTCCGTATCTTAGTGGATGTTTTATGCTGCTTCGTACGGAAGCAGTACTCAAAGCTCGACTTTTTGATGAACGTTTTTTTATGTATCCTGAAGACATTGACCTTACGAGACGTATTCATCGTGATTATCTAACGGTATATTTTCCACATGCGACCATTGTGCATGATCATGCTAAGTCATCTTATAAGTCGTTGAAAATGTTATGGGTACATGTGATAAATATGTGTAAATATTTCAATAAGTGGGGCTGGCTTTGTGATCGTGAACGCAAGCTATTCAACGATACGGCTATTCGCGAGTATCTCTAGTATTTCTCGTTTGCATAATCAAACTATTTTGAGTGAAGAATTGAATTCTTTTTAGGGGAGTGTAGTTGACTTATATGTAGAAGAAAGAATTTAAAGCTACTAAAAATAAATAATAATTCTATTGTAACGCACAAAAGGGGCTACCAATTAGGTAGCCCCACTATATTGTGGTTTTAAATAACTGCTTAGAGAGCGTTGGTGTGCAAAGCCAAGCTAGACTTCAAGTTAGCTGCTTTGTTGCGGTGAATGATGTTACGCTTTGCCAATTTATCCAACATTGAGCTTACCTTTGGCAACAATTGCTCAGCAGCAGCCTTGTCAGATGTTGCACGCAATGCGCGAACAGCGTTACGAGCTGTTTTTGCATAGTAGTGGTTGTGAGCCTTACGAGTAGCAGTTTGGCGAATACGCTTCAAAGATGATTTATGGTTTGCCATCTTAATAATTAAATCTTAATAATGTTACTATATTAATGTTATCTTGTACTGCCACGGGGAATCGAACCCCGCTTTAGAGAATGAAAATCTCTTGTCCTAACCGATAGACGATGGCAGCATTTGTGCTCGTATGAGCGGAAATCGGCTGCAAAGGTACTACCTTTTTTTGAATTGTGCAAATATTTTTCAAGAAAAAGCATATTTTTTGCCAAAAAATTGCATGTTTCGTAATATTTTACTACCTTTGTACCCTCAAAATATGTGTTTTGCAATGAAATTAAGATTTTTTATTATAAGTATTTGTGTAGCGTGTATCTCAACTGTTGCACTTGCGCAAGATCATAATAATACTATGCCTGATCTCTTTACTGCAGATCAGGGCTTTTTTGATCCTACTCGCAAAACTTCAGAGAAAGAGGAATATCAATTTTCTACTCAATGGAGATTGCAACTTGGATATACACAACTTGATCATCGAACAAAGGACACTACAGCAGTATATCAGCATGGTGTGAAACTTGGTACAACGGTTGATTTTATTTTGCCTCGTAACTTTTCTATTCAAACAGGTGCATTACTAACATTTACTTATGGACAAAATAATCAACACTGGGCCAATGTTGATGATGAAGATGCGCAAATTAATATTTTAAAACACAATCTACTGCAGTTACAACTTACAATACCTGTACGTGCGTATTATAATGTTAATGTGTGGAAACAGCTCAACCTCTTTTTCTTTGCAGGTCCACAGTTGAATATTGGTTTGACCAATTATGATATTCTTAAAGCAAACGTTTCTCCTTCTGCGTTAGATTGGTTACAGAGTCAGGGTATTGCTACAGATCCATATGAAAGGTATATAAAAAAAGACTTATACCGAACCAATATCCAATTTGGACTTGGTGCTGGACTTGAATGGCAAAGATATCGTATCCAAGGTGGATATGATTTTGGACTCAATAATATATTACGATCAACATCTCTTTCTAAGCTAAAAATGTATGAGTGGGGATGGTATGCTACATTTTCTTATAAATTATAAACTCCAATATGGCATAATACACCCTAGGTGCAAGCCGAGCGTCTAAGGGTATTAGCTAACTATATTATTAATTACAGGGGTGCCTCTCACGGCTGAGATTATACCCTTTGAACCTGGGCAGGTAATGCTGCTAAGGAAGTATGAAACAAATTCCTATTCTTCTCTCCGCCTTTTTGGCGGTAGGTGTCATTGCATATGCGCAAACAGACACCATTTCCCTCACCCAACACTTGGATGAGGTCGTTGTTAACGCGCCTATCGCGCAAGTCACTAACTCTCAGACCACTGTTTCTCACGATCTTCTCAATCGGGATAACACGGGTCAGAACCTCCCCTATCTCCTCTCTACCGTCCCGGCGCTGCTCACCACTAGCGACGATGGCTTGGGAGTAGGATACACCTATTTCCGACTGCGTGGTACCGACCACACACGCATCAACGCCACCATCAACGATGTGCCACTCAATGACGGTGAAAGCCAAACGGTCTTTTGGGTCAATCTCACCGACCTGGCTTCCTCTACCACCCAACTCCAAGTCCAACGCGGAGTGGGTACCTCCACCAATGGTTCTGCCTCTTTCGGCGGAAGCATCAATATGCAAACCACCGACCCCCTAACCGCTTCACCCTCTAACCGCTTTACTGTTTCGTTCAACGGCGGCATGTATAACACTTTTCGAGAGATGTTATCTGCCCATCTTGTGCTGCCTAATGATTGGAGAGTCAACGCCCGTTTCACCAAGGTCAACTCCGACGGCTTCCTCTATCGTACCGCCTCTGACCTCTATTCTTACTATGCGGATCTAGGACATTATGGCGCTCGCACACAGGTCGTTGCACGCTTCTTTGGTGGCTCCGAACGAACAGGTATGGGTTGGGATGGAGTAGACTACAATACCGCCTATGGCATCAACGGCGCCGATCGCCGTTATAATCCCGCCGGAGCTTATACCATCACTGATCATCTGGGCAATGATTCTACCGCATATTACGACAATCAAACGGATAACTACGTGCAACAACATGCCCAACTGTCCATCAACCATCGGTTTAACTCACAGTGGTCACTTTCTGCAACGGCCCACTATACCCACGGAGCGGGTTATTACGAACAGTTCAAACGCAAAAAACTCTCCTATTGGGGTATCCCATCCTCCGAAAAGACTTATGGTATGTACCGCAAGAACCTCGATAATCATTTCTATGGAGCAATCCTCTCTGCCAAGTACCTCTCTGACCCCCTTGACCTCCAACTAGGCATGGCTGCCCACCACTATCTTGGCGACCACTTCGGCACCCTCCACTACCTCGCCCATAGCCCATCGCCCATATCCCATCGCCCATACCCTTACGAATACTACCGCAACTCCGCCAATAAGATTGATGCTAATACCTATGCCAAACTTAATTGGCGTATCATCAATCGTGCACAAGAGTCGTTGACGCTTTATGCCGATCTGCAGTATCGCTACGTGCGTTATTCGCGCGATGGTATTAACGACGAAGATATGACCGACCTACCTCTCACGGTCAATTACCATTTCTTCAACCCTAAAGCGGGATTGACCTATCGCAATAAGGGACATCTTCTCTCTGCCTCTTTTGCTGTTGCTAATAGAGAACCATCTCGAAACAACTACAAGGAGAACGTTCTCTTTGATCCTACTACCAATACGTATACGGGCTTGCCTAAAGCAGAAACACTCTATGACTATGAGTTAGGATATACTTTTGCACACCAACGCTTCACCTTGGGCGCAAACCTCTACTTCATGGATTATGACAACCAACTCATCCTTACGGGTGAGTATAACGATGTGGGGGCCTATAAGACGAAGAATGTCAAAGACTCTTACCGTATGGGTGTGGAGCTCACGGCTGGGGTGCAGATCCTTCCTTGGTTGCGCTGGGATGCTAATGTGGTGGTGTCTCGCAATAAGATCCTCAACTATCACCAGTATATTGATCTCTATGACAATCAAGATGATTGGAATTGGGTAGGTCAGGATTCAGTAGTAGGTACGACCACGATTGCTTTCTCGCCTACATGTACGGCGATGTCATTGTTTACCTTTGATACCCACGGTTTTACGGCTACTGTGCAAACACAGGTGGTTAGTCGTCAGTTCTTGGATAACACCCAGGATGTCAATGCCATGCTCCGTGCATATTCAACCACGAACCTCAATCTCCAATACCTATTGCCAATAGCCAATAGCCAATGGCCCAATATCCGCCTCATGTGCCAGATCAATAATATCTTCAATGCCAAATACGCTAGCAATGGTGGAGCGGAAGCTAGCCGTTTCTTGGATTCCTCTCGTTGTTGTTGGTATTATGCCCAAGCAGGCATCAATGTCCATGCCGGCTTCACCCTCACCTTCTGATCCATCTTACCCTACCTACACAAAAGAAGCTAGACCCCGTCTAGCTTCTTTTATTATCTTAACTTTCAACTTTCAACTTTCCACTACCTTAAACTCCTTAGGCAATGGTGCTTCAAATCGCACTTTCTTCTCGGTCATTGGGTGAATGAACTCCAAAGTGCGTGCGTGCAAGCATAGGCGGTCTATTGGCGAGTACTCGTTGCCGTGTCCGTACTTACGATCGCCGATGATAGGGTGTCCGATGCTTTGCATGTGTACACGAATCTGGTTGGTGCGACCGGTCTCTAGGTTGAGTTCTACGAGACTGATATTCATCTCTTGATCGCCTTCACCGATGGTGGTAGCTCTCAGCACCTTGTAGTTGGTGATAGCTTTCTGTCCACCGTTGTCCTTGTCAGAAGAATATACCATGGCTGTTTGGTTATCCTCGGTGAGCCATGAGGTGATTGTTCCCTCTTTCTTCTCCAGGTGTCCTTCCACGAGTGCTACGTATGTACGGCGTGTCACTAGCTGTTTCCAGTATGTACGCATGTATTCTTGTAGTTCAGCAGATTTGGCAAACACCAGCACGCCGCTAGTCTCGCGGTCAAGGCGGTGCACTACGTGTACGGTATTGCGGTTAGACTGCTTGCGTACGTAATCTTTCAGGATAGAGTAGGCGGTCATTTCGCTACTCTTTGGGTTATATGGCACTGTTAACAAACCATTCTTTTTCTCTATAACTATCAGTGCATCATCCTCGTGTAAAACACGCAACTTAGGATGACGAAGTTCTACATTACCTCTTCCAGATGATATAGTTACTACATCCCCTTTGCGCAGCGGAGTGTCATGGCGTGTTTGTATAGCATTATTAATCTGCACGCGGCGCTGACCTAACAACTGTTTGATGCTTGATTTGGTCATTCCGCCCATTTTGCTGTGCAAAAAGTCCACGAGCAACTGTTCGTGCTCTACTCTAAGAATTGTGTCTTGTTTTCGTTTCATTGTTGCTGTTTATAGAGTTTCCACCATGTTATTCCTGCTTGAGTGTTAACAATTAGGAAAACGAGGAATAGTATGAGTGAGAATATATTAGCTATTAAACTATAAAATATAATGCCGGCAATGTTGTATACAATCCACCATATCCACGAGTCAAGTTTTTTATAAATCATCCAGAAATTGGCTAAAATAGATGATCCTATCATTACTCCACTCGCAAGACGAAGAGGTAGATCATAAGCTATTATAGATTCATTGAAGTTTGTGATAAGCTTAGCGTCTAATGCGGTCAGTATAATAAGAACGAGTATGTTTAGTAACTGGTATTTCGTGTTTAGTATGGTTAGGCGTGAAGTATCTTCGTTGGATTCTTTTGAGATAATTGGTCGTCTCCACTTGATAAGTGACATAGTTAGAAATGGAATGAAGACCAATAGTTGTAGTATGGTTAAACTCCATTGTTGTAACAAGGCCAACTGCCAAGCTAGTAGAATAGCCATGATTATACCAGCGATAAATCCGGTATAGTTTTGTGGATTGCGTATTGTAAGCACATAGGCTGTGCCAGTAATGCTTGCTGGTATGCCAACTATAAAAGCTGGATTTTGCCATTGTAGTAGTTCTCCTGCTAAGGATGGTATAAGCAACTCTATACTATATAATATAAGGAATAAGGCAAGGTAAATGCCTAAGGATACGAGTGAGTATTTTCCGAGTTGTTTGTATAGAAGTTTTTTCATAAAGAACGAAGTTGTTGAGAAGGTCGTAGGTTACAAAAAAAGGCGAGCCGAAGCTCGCCTTTCGCTTTTTTATGATTACTTGCGGCGATTGCCGTAGCGAGACATAAACTTATCAACACGACCTGCTGTATCCACAAGTTTAGATTTACCAGTATAGAATGGGTGACTGGTGTTAGAAATCTCCAACTTGATGAGTGGATAGGTTGTGCCATCAATCTCGATGCTATCCTTCGTAGCAGCTGTAGAGCGGCTGAAGAATTGAGTACCGTCAGACATATCTTTGAAAACTACAATACGGTAGTTCTCTGGATGAATTCCTTTTTTCATAATACTTAGTTCCTTTCTTAGCCGATTACTCAGCGATTACGTTCAACTTAATTTCAGCTTTAACCTCGCGGTGAAGTTTAGCGGTAGCAGTAGCCTCGCCAAGAGTCTTCACAGCCTCGTCAATAGTGATAATCTTTTTATCTACCTCAATACCAAGAGCAGCGAGTGCCTCAGATACTTGAGCAGTAGTGATAGTACCGAAGATCTTACCATCCTCGTTAGCCTTAGCTGACACAGTAACTACGGTGTTAGCCAATTTCTCTGCCAATGCTTGAGCATCTGCCAATAATTTAGCGATCTTGTGAGCTTGTTGTTTGAGGTTCTCAGCGAGTTGCTTGCGGTTGCTCTCGTTTGCAATGACAGCCAAACGACTTGGAATCAAGTAGTTGCGGCCATAACCGTCCTTAACCTTAACGATATCGTTCTTGTAGCCCAAGTTAGCTACGTCTTGAATCAAAATTACTTCCATGATGTTTCCTTTCTAATTAAATGGTTAATTACTTCATCATATCGGTTACGTATGGAAGAAGAGCCAAGTGGCGTGCTTTCTTAACAGCTTGAGCAACCTTACGTTGATATTTCAAGCTTGTACCAGTGATACGACGTGGAAGGATCTTACCTTGCTCGTTCAAGAACTTCTTCAAAAACTCAGGATCTTTGTAATCAATGTACTTGATACCGCTCTTTTTGAAACGGCAGTACTTTTTCTTCTTTGCCTCGTTAGTTTTTGGGGTCAAATAGCGGATTTCGTCATTTTGTGCCATAATTAAGCCTCCTCCTTTTTAAGATTAACATTGCGACGTTTTTCAGAGTACTCATAAGCGTACTTGTCAAGACGGATAGTGAGGAAACGCAATACGCGCTCATCACGACGAAAAGCTGTCTCGAGCTTTGCAATAACCTCAGGTTCTACATCAAATTGCAACAAGGCGTAGAATCCCGTTGTTTTGCCTTGGATAGGGTAAGCCAATTTCTTCAAACCCCACTCCTCATGATTAAGAATGGTACCGCCATTCTCCACGAGAAGTTTCTCGAATTTTTCTACCGCTTCCTTCATCTGTGGTTCAGACAAAACGGGAGTCAACACGAAAGCGGCTTCGTAATGATTTAACATACAGTTAATTAATTTAAATTAGTTAATATTTATTGTTTTGCTTGCGGCAATGCGCCGAAAAAGCATGCAAAGGTACTACAAAAAATGCACATGAGCAAATTTTTTAAGAAAAAAAAGTATTTTTGGATAAAAAAAGTGCTCCTGGGCTGCATTGAGCGACCGTAGCTTCGGGGGAATGTGTGAATAATTGGCTATTCACACAGGCGGCGTCCGAAGTTACTGCTGTGTCGATCAATGCGAGGGCAGAGCCCGCACATTGACCAAATTTTTAAGCAAATTTTCTTATTTTAGCATGTATTTTTGGCCTTTGATGACCACCACACCCTTGTAGTTTTCATCTACTGGGCGACCCAAAATGTCAAACATCTGTCCTGGTTGAGTCATATGAATACCATCGATAGAGGTGGTAACATCGTCCATCACATCCCAGATAGCATATACCGTACCAATAAAGCCTGCAGGCAACTCATAGATATAACCTACGCCTTCTGGATCTGTAGACCATCCCAAAAACTCACGTCCCTCTTTGTATGGTTTTGGCAATACATAAGTAGAGGTCAATGTGGTTGGCAAATGGCCTTTCCATGTATATCCCCAATCTAGATACCAATAACTCAACTGACCATTCAAGGTATAGTCTGGGTTACCGCTATAGGTATTATCATTAGCTGGAGAGTTGTTCAAGAACGCATGCAAGCTAAAGCGCAACAACACTGCTGTACCCAACTGACCATTGTTGAAGTTAGCATTGTATGCTACTTTCTCCATATACTCGCGCAACCAGATCCATTTCTCCTCATAAGTGAGCATCTCAGTGATCGCTTTGCCATCACCGCATGCATCGTATGTCCATTTAGCGCAGCTGTCTATCGCGTAATTGCGGATCTCTACGCCATAGAACTCGCGATAGTCATCTTGGAAACTGAGCCACATATCTTCTTTGCTTGACCAGTTGTATGGATTCTCTTGTCCACCATTAAGTTCCCACTTGATAGCAGTGGTCTCTGGTTCGTTAGATCCTGCTTCCCACTTAGCATACAAGGTACCTTCCCAACCCGCAGGAATCTCGGTGATAGCATTCCCAGTAAACTCAGGATTGTCATACCATCCTGCAAAGATGTAGCCATCTTTAACAAGCGGTGGCAAGACGTAGGTCTCTGTTACATAGGTAGGTAGAGTGGTTCGAGTATAACCTCCGTTGAGTTCCCAGAAGATAACTGCCTTTGGTGCGTTTTGGGTCCATTTAGCATAGAGAGAACCCTCCCAACCTGCAGGGATAGAAGTCAAAACATAACCCTCGAAGTTGGCGTTGTCAAACCATCCGCGGAAAGTGTATCCCTCGCGCACAGGCGTAGGTAATATATAGGTCTCTACTACATATTTTGGCAATTCCACTGGTTGTGCTGCTTGGTAAGCAGGACCCCATGCTGATGGTTTGCCAGCGGTAGAATAATTTGCTGCAGTATAACCACCTAATGTATAATTAGATAAGGTGTTGAAGAACGCGTGTAATTGAGT